>NZ_JBFAPK010000029.1:0-118716 GCF_040676675.1 Micromonospora sp. NPDC049559
TGCCGATGGCCTGCAGATCGGCGGGGAGTTTTTTGACCTCGGCTTGCAGGTCGTTGCGGCCGGTGGCGATCCGGGCCTTGGCCCGGTTCAACTCGGCGCCGATGATGTCCGCGACCGAGGAGATGACCTGCTGCATCCGGTCGACGTAGCCCTTACGGGCCTGCTCGTAGAAGGCGTTGACCTCGTCGGGGAGCCCGAAGAGCTTGTCCTTGCCCCACTTCAGCGGGCCAAGGGGTCCCGAGTACCGCTTCTTCTTGTACGCGTCGATACGGGACTTGTAGTCGGCGGTGAACGCGTCCCGGGCCGCCTTCTCACCCTTGGTGAACGCGTCGTCGACCTTGCGGTCCAGGCCCGACAGGATGTCCTCGACGTCCTTCTTCGTCGCGTCGAAGACCTTCTGCAGGCGGGCGGTGACCTGCGCCCGCTTCGCCTCATCCGAACTCTTGGCGCCTTCCTTGCCCGCCGACACCTGCGCCCCGGCCGTTTTGCGGTCGGTGGCCAGGGCGGTCATCGCCGCCGCACCGGCAGCCCCCGCTTGGGCCTTGGCTCCGGCCAAGGTCTGCGCTTCGGCGGCCCGTACCTGGCCGGGGGCGGTCGCGGCGTGCTGCTCGCCGGCCTTCTTCTCCCGCAACGCCCCGGTGAACTCCGGCTCGTTGGAGCGCGCCAACTGCTCCTCGGTCACCTGCGCATCAGCCATCTGCTGATCGACCCGCGCCGGACCGGCGGAGAAGTCGGTAGCGGCGGGTGGGGCCTTGTCCGGGACGGCCTTACCGGGATCGGGGGCGCCGGGGGCACCCGGAGGCTGATCCGCCACCAACGGGGTGACCTGCTTTTCCTTGGCGGCGGAGGTGTCCGGCTCGGCCTTCGTGGTGGTCTCGATCGCCTTCGCGGAGGTTTCCTTACCCGCGCTGACCTGACCCTGGACCTGGCCCTTCACCGCGTCGGCCTTACCCGACTCGCCGAACTTGTCCGCCTCGTCCAAATTCTTCGGCGCCTGCGCCGCAATCGCCTCGTTCACCGCCCGCACGAACGCGGCCTTGTCGAACTCACCCGGCTTCGCGGCGTTCATCCTCTCCGCGTTCGCCGTCTTGCCCTGCGCTTCCCGATCGTCCTGCGGAGGCCGCGCCGCACCCTGCGCCTTACCCGCCTCCGACACCGCCGAAGGATGCGCCGACATCACCTTCTGCTTCGCCCGCACATCCGAGGCCAACGCGGCGAACTTCGGATCAGCCGACGCCGGCGGACGAGCCCCGGCCGGCGGAGCCTCCGCGCCGGCCGCACCCTCCGCCAACCGCTGCACCAGTACGGCCGAGCCGGGTGGAGCAGCGAACGCGGCGGCGCCCGAGCCAGCCGAGAGGTCAGAGCCAGCACCCGCGTCGGCGGGTGAGCGCTGGGCGGAGGGCGTACCCGGCGCGGCGCCGCCCTTGGACGGCGGCCGAGCGGCACGCGACGACGCCGCCCGCCGCTGCGCGACCAGGCCCGCCACCGCACGGTTACCCGCCGCAGCCTGCAACCGCTGCGCCACCGCCGGGCTCAACGCCCGCGCCGACCCACTCCGCAGTGCGGTGTCGGCGGTTTCCACGTCCGGCTCGACGCGGGTACGAGCGGCCGGCGCGTCTCGCTCAGTGGCAGGTGCGCCCGCGGCGCGTACCCGTTCCCGTTCGGCCCCCAGGTCCTCGGCCGGTGTTTTCACGTCGTACCCCCAGGATGGGCCCCGTTACGACAAATTCACCGTAGGCCGAGTATTGGATGACGCTGAGTATTCATCCACGGGCATCGCGGTCAGCCGAAGGGGAATCCAGATCTGCCTATACGGGCAGCTCGGCGAGGGCTGCTACCGCTCGACGCGCCTCGGCGGCAAAGCGATCGCCGATGTCGCACCTGGTTGGCAGGATGTCGTGGTGATCACGATGCGTGAATTGGATCGGGCCGAGCCACTGCGGCGGCTGCACCTGGTCGAGCTGCTCGCCGGGATCGAGCCGTGGGACGCGGCCGAGCGCGCCGACATCGTCGGTACGGCGGAATGGGTCGCCGACGGCGCGCCGCTCTACCGGGTACGCAAGCCGGACGTGCCGGCCAAGCACCTGGTCAGCTACTTCGTGGTCTTCGACGAGGGCCGGCGGGAACTGCTACTGGTCGCGCACCGGAAGGCGGGGCTGTGGCTGCCGTCGGGCGGGCACGTGGAGCCCGACGAGGATCCGTGGGAGACGGTGGTGCGCGAGTGCCGCGAGGAACTGGGCGTCCCGGCCGTACCGTCGACGTTCGCCGGCGAGCGGCCGTTCTTCCTGACCGTGACCGAGACGCGGGGCGCCGGCCGGCACACGGACGTCTCGCTCTGGTACGTCCTGCGCGGCGACCCGGCCGAGATCGTGGCGTACGACGAGGAGGAGTTCGACGCGATCCGCTGGGTGGCGCCGGCCGACCTGCTGGCCGAGCCGGCGGAGACGCTCGACCCGCAGCTGCACCGCTTCACCCGCAAGCTGCTCGCCGCCCTCGCCTGACGAGCCGGCGCGAGGCGCCCGGGTCCGGGACCCGCGAGCACCCACAGGTCGGGCGCCCGCGAGCACGCAGATACGGAGAAAGAGTGGCTATCCGGCGCCGGACAGCCACTCTTTCTCTGTACTTGTGCGGATCACCCCACCCTCGGCCCCGCGGATCAGGCGCTCTTGTCGCGCAGGGGCTTGAGGGCGGCGGCGTACCGGACCAACTCGTCGAGCATGACGTCGGCGGCGCTCTCCATCGTCTCGTTCGGCTGGAGGACGCCGTCGTCGCCGATGAACTGCCGGACGAAGGGGATGTGCACCGCGTCGTTGACCGGTACGAGGCTCAGCGGGACGAGCACCTGCCGGATCATCTGGGCCGCCCGGGTACCGGCCGAGACGCCGCCGTAGCTGACCAGGCCGACCGGCTTGTGGTTCCACTCCAGGTTCAGGTAGTCGAGGGCGTTCTTCAGCGGTGCCGAGAAACCGTAGTTGTACTCCGGCATGACGAAGACGTACGCGTCACCCGACTCGATCTTCGCGCTCCAGTCCTTGGTGTGCTGGTGCACGTACCGCCGCAGCTTCGGGTGGTGTGGCTCGTCCATCATCGGGAGGTTCCACTCGGCGAGGTCGATCAGCTCGACGTCGAAGCCGCCGTGCTTCACGGCCCGGTCGAGGAACCACTTCGCCACCGGCTCGCCAGCGCGGCCGGGACGGGTGCTGGCGAGGATGATCTGCAGCTTCGCCATCGTGTCTGCTCCGATCCGCCCGCGGTGGCGTGAACGCGCCAGGGCGGCAAACCGCCACGTCGGCACGTTGACCCGTCGGGCAGCCTAGGTGGATCTTTCTCCCAGCGAACATACCCCCGTTCGCCGTCGACCTGCGTGCTTGGGGCCGATTCAGCCGGGTCCGGAAACTGGAGTAGGGCGTGCGAGGCGAAAGACCAAGATCTACCGGATCATCCCTGCTCCGCGCGGTGGCGGCGCTGGTGCTGGCGGTGGTGGCCGTGCAGGTACCGCAGCCCGCCGCGCTCGCGGCCCCGAGCAGCCCGAGCAGCCCGAGCGCGCCGGCCACCAGCGCGCCGGGCAGCCCGAGCAGCACCAGCGCGGCGAGCGTGCAGCGGCTCTGCGGCACCCCGAAGCCCGGTGAACTGTCCTGCTTCGGGCTGCGCCGCACCGACACCCGCCGGTCGCGCGGCGTGCAGCCGCGCACCGCCGCCGCGACGCCGGAGGGGTACGCCCCGGCCGACCTGCTCTCCGCGTACGGGCTGCCGGCCGGCGGGGGCGCGGGCGCGACGATCGCGATCGTCGACGCGTACGACAACCCGCGCGCCGAGGAGGACCTGGCCGTCTACCGCCAGCAGTACGGGCTGCCGCCCTGCACCACCGCCAACGGCTGCTTCCGGAAGGTGGACCAGCGGGGCGGCACCGACTACCCGGAGCCGAACGGCGACTGGGCCGGTGAGATCTCGCTGGACGTCGACATGGCCTCGGCGGTCGCGCCGCAGGCGCACATCCTGCTGGTCGAGGCGGACAGCGCCTACACCGACGACCTCGGTACGGCGGTGAACACCGCGGTGGCGCTGGGCGCGAAGTACGTCTCCAACTCGTACGGCTCCGACCCGAGCGCGCCGGAGGATCCGAGCGAGCCGGCGTACGACGAGGCGTACTTCAACCACCCGGGCGTCGCCGTCGTGGCCAGCTCGGGCGACTTCGGCTACGGGGTGAGCTACCCGGCCTCCTCCACCTACGTGACGGCTGTCGGCGGTACCTCGCTGGTCCGCGACGGCAGCGCCCGGGGCTGGTCGGAGAAGGTGTGGAACACCGCCGGTACCCGCTCGACCGGCGAGCCGTACTGGGGCGCCACCGGCTCGGGCTGCTCGACCGTGGAGACCAAGCCGACCTACCAGGCGGACTCCGGCTGCGCCGGCCGTACCGTGGCGGACGTCTCGGCGGTCGCCGACCCGGCCACCGGCGTCGCCGTCTACAACAGCTACTCGGACGAGGGCTGGAACGTCTACGGCGGCACCAGCGCCTCGGCGCCGATCGTCGCGGGCGTGTACGCGCTGGCCGGTACGCCGGTCGCCGGCAGCACCCCGGCCTCGTACCCGTACCTGAGCCCCGGCGCGCTGCACGACGTGACCACCGGCGACAACGCGAGCTGCGCCGACCGTTCCCTCTGCGGCTTCGGCCCGACGCCGGAGTGCACGCCCCGCTACCTCTGCGCGGCCGGCCCCGGCTACGACGGGCCGACCGGTCTCGGTACCCCCAACGGCCTGGCCGCCTTCCGGCCCGGCCCGCACGCGACCGTCAGCGGTACCGTCACCGACGCGGCCACCGGCCGGCCGGTCGCCGGCGCCGCGGTGAGCCTCGCCCCGTACGCCACCACGAGCGGACCGGACGGCCGCTACCAGTTGGTCGTACCGGTCGGGTCGTACCCGTTGACGGTCGGCGCGTTCGGCTACGCGCAACTGGACCTCGGTACCCAGGAGCTGGCGGACGGCGTCGCGGTGACCCGGGACGCGGCCCTGGTCGCGGTGCCGAGCCAGACGGTCGCCGGGACGGTCCGCGACGGCGGCGGGCACGGCTGGGGCCTCTACGCCCGGCTCACGGTCGACGGGGTCCCGGGCACCGTCTTCACCGACCCGAGGACCGGCGCGTACGCGGTCAAGCTGCCGATGGACCGCACCTACACGCTGCGAGTGACCCCGCTCTACCCCGGCTACCGGTCGGCCAGCGCCACGGTCGAGCTGGGTCAGGCGTCGAAGCGGGTCGACATCACCCTGCCGATCTTCACGACCGGCGCGCTCGCCCCCGGCTACGCCGTCAACTACCACGGGGGCGGGCTGGAGAGCTTCGCCACGAGCGGTACGCCCGCCGGCTGGACCGTGCGGAACAACACCCCGGCGGGCGGTTGGCAGTTCGACGACCCGCTGAACCGGGGCAACCAGACCGGCGGCACCGGCCGGTTCGCGATCGTGGACGACTACGCGCTGGGCTGGGCCGCCGCCGACAGCGAGCTGATCAGCCCGAGCTACGACCTGTCCGGGCAGACCGCGCCCGTGCTGGAGTTCGACAGCGCGCTGCCGTGGGCGTACCGGCTGGGCGACCTGACCGCCGACGTCGACGTGAGCACGGACGGCGGCGCGACCTGGACCAACGTCTGGCGGCACGCGGACGCGGTGCCCGGCCCGGACCACGAGACGGTGCCGCTGACCGGGTACGCGGGCCGGTCCTCGGTGCGGATCCGGTTCCACTTCGTCGGCAGCCTGACCGGCATGTGGCAGCTGGACAACGTGGCGGTCGGTACCCGCAGCCTCGACGTCCTGCCGGGTGGTCTGCTGGTCGGGCAGGTCACCGACGCGAACACCGGCGCCGGGGTGGCGGGCGCGACGGTACGCGGCGTGGCGGCGCCCGCCGACGCCGGTCGCAGCGTCGCCTCGCCGGGCGACCCGGCCGTCGGCGACGGCCTCTACTGGGCCTTCTCCGGTCGTACCGGCAAGCAGCAGTTCACCGCCGACCTGGCCGGCTTCGGGTATCCGGCGGTCACCGCGAAGGTGACCGTGCGGCCCGACGCCATCACGCCGGTCGACTTCGCGCTGGCCGCCGGCCGGCTGCGGGTCGACGCGACCGCGGTCGCCGCCGACGTGGCCTGGGGCACGACGAAGACGGTCAACCTCCAGGTCAAGAACACCGGCGGCGCCCCGGCCACCTTCGGCCTGGGCGAGCAGCGGGTCGGCGTTCCGGCCGGCCCGGCCACCGGAGCGCCCCGGCAGCGGGTGCGCAGCCAGCTGACGCCGAACGGCATGGTCGCCTCGGCGGCCCGGGCGGCGGGCGGGACCTCGGCGCGTACCGGTGCCGCCACCGACCAGGCCTGGCAGCCCGTCACCGACCTGCCCGTCGGCGTGCAGGGCGGGGTCGCCGCGGTCGACCACGGCGTGCTCTACGCGGGGCTCGGCGCGGACGCCAGCGGCCAGTGGACCAACGGCTTCTGGTCCTACGATCCCGCCTCGGCGACCTGGCGGCCGTTGGCGCACGCCACCACGCTGCGCTTCGCCCCGGCGTACGGCTTCGTCCGCGGCAAGCTCTACGTGGTCGGCGGCAAGGACCGGGCGGGCGTGCCGATCCCGGGTGGCGAGGTCTACGACCCCGCCACCGACAGCTGGTCGGAGATCGCGCCCGCGCCCAAGGCGTACGGCGCCGCCGGCTCGGCGGTCCTCGGCGACAAGCTCTACGTGGTCGGCGGCTGCGACCAGTTCAACTGCGGCGCGAGCGACGTGCAGGTCTACGACCCGGCGACGGACAGCTGGTCGGCCGGCAAGCCGTACCCGAGGCCGCTGTCGTACCTGCCCTGCGGCACCGTCGACGGCGTGCTCTACTGCACCGGCGGCGTCTACCAGCCGTCCGGCGGCGCGCCCGCCGGTACGAAGGAGGGGTACGCCTTCGACCCGGTGACGGCCGACTGGCGGCGGATCGCCGACGCGCCGATCGACGTCTGGGGCGCGGCCGGCAGCAGCGCGAACGGGCGGCTGCTGACCGCCGGTGGCCTGGTCAACAGCACCGGCGAGCTGACCAACGAGGCGTACGCCTACGACCCGGCGGCCGACGCGTGGTCGGCGCTGCCGAGCCTGAACACGCCCGTGATGATCGCGGCGGCGGCACCGGGCTGGTACGTGCTGGGCGGCCAGACGCGGTACGCCCCGACGGCGACGGCGCAGAAGCTGCCCGGGTACGACCAGCCGCACGCGGACGTGCCGTGGCTGGCAGCGGGCGCGAAGTCGCTGACCCTGCGGCCGGGGCAGAGCACCACGGTGCGGGTGACCCTGGACGCGGGCGCGATGGGGCCGGCCGACGCGGGGGCGCACGCCGCCCGGCTGCTGCTCGACAGCGACACCCCGTACGGCTCGGTCGCGGTGCCGCTGACCATGACGGTGACGGCGCCGGCGGGCTGGGGGCAGCTGACCGGTACGGTCACCGGCCGGGGCGCGGACGGCGGGGCGGTACCGCTGGCCGGCGCCATCGTGCAGGTGGAGACGAAGGCCGGGAACCACACGCTGGTCACCGACGCCGACGGCCGGTACCGGCTCTGGCTGCCGGCGAGGGACAACCCGCTGACCGTGGTCGTCGCGGCCACCGGGTACGCCCCCACGACCAGGACCGTACGGATCGTCCGGGACGGCACGGTGACGGCTGACTTCCCGCTGACGCAGTTGTAGGTAGGTACCGCTTCCGCGGGCGGCGCCGATCCGCCGCCCGCGTCAACTCCGCCCCAGCCGGAGCGGTAGGGGGCCGGTCTACGTGGTGACCGGCCCCCTTTCGGCGTTCCGGGGTCCCGGCCCGGCGGCTGGGCGGCACACGGCCCGGCCCGGAGCCTCGGCGGGCGGGCAGCCCGGCGGACCGGCCCGGCTGGTCAGCACGGGGCCTCGGCCTCGTCCGGGTTCCACCAGCCGCGCCGGGCGGCCAGCACGCCGGCCTGGAACCGGCTGGTCGCGCCGAGCCGCAGCAGCAGCGCCTGGATGCGGCGCTGGACGGTACGGTGGCCGATCTCCAGTTGCCGCGCGATCGCCTCGTCGGGCAGTCCCATGGCGAGCAGCGAGACGATCCGCCGCTCCTCCTCGCTGATGAACTCACCGGCGCCGTTGGTGCCCTGGTCCGGTACGAACGGTTGGGCCCGCTGCCAGAGCGTCTCGAAGAGGGTGGAGAGCGCGTCGAGCAGCGCCGACGGGTGGACCAGGATGCACGCGTCCAGCACCTGCGGCGTGGCCAGCAGCGGGATGAGCCCGGCCTGGTCGTCGGCGATGATCATCTTCATCGGCGACTCGGGCAGGAAACGGACCTCCTCGCCGGCCGCGATGTCCCGTTCGATGCGCTCGGTGGCGCCGGGCTGGGTCAGCGTGGCGCGGGCGTGGATGAAGCGGCTGCGCACCCGCCGGCCGCCGATGTTCCGGCTGGAGTTGACCCGTTCGCCGGTGCTGGTCTGGGCGTACGGCGGCGCGTCGATGCCGCGGATCTCGCGCTCCGCGCGGCGGAAGAGCTGCTGCCCGCAGCGGGCCACCCCGTCCTGCCCGACGATCACCTCGATCAGGGAGGTCGAGTCGGGGCCGACCCGGGCCTTGCGGTGCCGCTCGGCGAGCCGCTGCGCCAGCGCCCGCATCCGCTGGATGTCCCGCTCGCGGGAGAGCAGGAGCACCTCGACCGCCGGCTCGGGCGGCAGCGCGCTGTAGCGTACGGGCCGGCCCGGCATCCGCGAGATGAGGCCGTGGTCCTCCAGCCGGACCAGGGCCGCGCCGAGCGCGGCCGGGTCGATGCCGGTACGGCTGTGCAGCTCGTCCATGGTCAGGGCCGGGTTGTCCACCAGGGCGAGGTACGCCCCCTCGCCCGAATGGTCCAGGCCGAGGATCTCCAGCATGCCGCCCCACCCCCCGGGCGGACATCCTAGAACCGAATTGATCACGTCCGTCAACAGGCAGTTCATGCCGGGTTCAGGACCGGCTGGGCGGGGCGCCCCGGTTCGGGTACCCCGTCGTCCCCCGGCGCACCGCCGAGGCTCGCGGGCGGCGCGCGGCGGTTGGGCCGTGCCGGCGCGGGGTAGCAGGGAGCCCTCGATACCCGGGAGGCCCCGGGCGCGGCGAAGGGGGTGGGCGGATGTCCGTGTGGCGGACCAAGCCGATCAAGGATGTGCTCGCCCAGGCGGGTGACGAGGGCGGTGACGGGGACGGTACCGAGCGGCGCCGGTTGCGCCGCCGGCTCGGCCCGATCGACCTGATGGGCTTCGGCATCGGGATCGTGATCGGCACCGGGATCTTCACGCTGACCGGGGTCGAGGCGCGCGACCACGCCGGCCCCGCCGTGATCGTCTCGTTCGCGCTCGCCGGCGCCGTCAGCCTGCTCGCCGCCCTCTGCTACGCCGAGCTGGCCTCCAGCGTGCCGACCGCGGGCAGCGCCTACACCTACGCGTACGCCACCACGGGCGAGCTGATCGCCTGGATCATCGGCTGGGACCTCGTGCTGGAGTTCGCGCTCGGCGCCGCGGTGGTGGCGCGCGGCTGGTCGGGGTACCTGGCCGAGCTGCTCGGTCTGCCCGCCACCTGGTTCGGCGAGGAGGGGAGCGTCGTCAACGTCGGCGCGATCCTGATCACGCTGGTGCTCGGTACCATCGCCACGCTCGGCATCCGGCAGTCGTCCCGGCTCACCAACCTGCTGGTCGCGGTCAAGGTCGCGATCTGCGTCTTCGTCGTGGTGGCCGGACTGTTCTTCGTGAAGGCGGCGAACCTCACGCCGTTCGTACCGCCGGCCAAGCCGGTCGAGGACGGCGGCGGGGCGGGGCTGACCCAGCCGCTCACCCAGGCGCTCTTCGGCGTCGAGCCGTCGGCGTTCGGCTTCGCCGGGGTCCTCGCCGCCGCGGCGGTGGTCTTCTTCGCGTACACCGGCTTCGAGGCCGTGGCGAACCTGGGCGAGGAGACCAAGCGGGCCGGGCGGGACCTGCCGCTCGGGCTCTTCGGCACGCTCGCCATCTCCACCCTCCTCTACGTGGCCGTCTCGTACGTGGTGGTCGGCATGGTCGACTACCGGCAGATCGACACCGGCGCCCCGATCGCCTCGGCCTTCTCCGCCGTCGGGGCCGGCTGGGCCGCCGCGCTCGTCTCCATCGCGGCCGTCGCCGGGCTGACCAGCGTGATCCTGGTGGACATCGTGGCGATCGGGCGGATCGGCTTCGCGATGGCCCGCGACGGGCTGCTGCCGCCCGCGATCGGAGCGGTCCACCCGAAGTGGGGTACGCCCTACCGGGTGACGATCCTGATCACCGCCGGGGTGGCGCTGCTGGCCGGGCTGGTACCGCTCTCCTCGCTGGCGAACCTGGTCAGCATCGGTACGCTGCTCGCCTTCTTCATCGTGTCGCTGGCCGTACCGCTGCTGCGGCGCACCCGGCCGGAGCTGAAGCGGCCGTTCCGGGTACCGCTCTCCCCGGTGCTGCCGGTGGTCTCGGCGCTGGCCTGCCTCTATCTCATGGCGAACCTGTCGGTGGAGACCTGGCTGCGGTTCCTGGCCTGGCTGCTGCTCGGCGTGCTCGTCTACCTGTTCTACGGCCGGCGGCGCAACCGGCTGGCCCGCGCCGAGCGGTCGGAAACCCCGCCCGGGGACGACCAGCCGGCGTCGGCCGGCGCCAGCCCGGCGGTACCGTCGACCGGCCCGTGACCGGGGCCGGCGGTGCCGTCGACCGGTCCAGGCGCTGCCGTCGGTCGGTCCAGGCGCTGTCGTCGGTCGATCCGTAACACGACAGGGTGTGTCTGGCTACAGCCCGTTCATGGGAAGGCGGGTAAGCTCGTCCCATCGTCTGTGGTCGATCCGATCGACCGTCTCCAGCAGGGGTGGCCCGTGCGCGAATACGACCTGCCGCAGTCACGGGACCGCCATCCGCGAAGGCCGGAGGGGGCCGAGAGCCCGTCGGCGCCAGCAGCCCGGGCCGGGCCGCGGACCCGGGCCGGGCTGCTGGCGTTGCAGCGTACGGCCGGCAACCGGGCGGTGAGCCGGATGCTCGCCGCCGGCGGCGGCAAGGCGGGTCCCGGCAAGGGCGGTGACCGGGCCGGGGGTGCCGCGGGCGGCACCGGGCTGCCGACCGAGCTGCAGGCCCGGATGGAGGAGGCGTTCGACGCGGACTTCTCCGGCGTACGGGTGCACCGGGACTCCGCCCACGCCGACACGCTCGGCGTGCGGGCGTACACCCGGGGCGAGGAGATCCACCTCGCGAGCGAGCACTACCGGCCGGAGACCGAGTCCGGGCAGGCGCTGATCGGCCACGAACTGGCCCACGTGGTGCAGCAGCGCCAGGGGCGGGTCGGCGTCACCGGCCAGGCGCGCGGGCACGAGTTCAACGACGACCACGGACTGGAGAGCGAGGCCGAGACCCTGGGCCGGCGGGCGGCCCGGGGCGAGTCGGCCCGGGTCGGTGACGGGACACGGTCGGGCGCCACCACGGGCGCGCCGGCCCTCCAGGCGTCCGGGATCGAGCTGCTCAAGGCGAAGGATCCCGCGCCGGCCGACACCTCGCCGGTGCCGGACTGGCAGACGCTGAAGGGGCGCGCGGCTGCCCCGAACGCCGTCGACGTGCACCACATCCTGAAGACGTACCAGCAGCTCTCCGACGGCTGGAAGAGCGGTCTCGGCCAGGCCCAGCAGTCGCTGGCCAACAAGTACGCCACCGCGCAGGGCGCGCCGGACACCGTCGTCGCGTACGGCGGCACGGTGAGCTGGAACGGCATGCAGCGCGGCAGGCAGATGACCGCCACGATGTTGAGCATGAAGGGCGGCGCGGGCTCGGACGCGACGACCGGGGCCTACGCGGGCCTCGGCTCGGCGGTCGAGGGGCACCTGCTCAACGCGTACCTGCACGGTCCCGCGTCGTTCGAGAACCTCGCCCCGTTCAGCCAGACCCTCAACAAGAAGCACCTGAAGGAGATCGAGGATCCACTCAAGCGGATGATCTACAACCAGAACCGGTTCTTCGCGTACCAGGTCGTGGTGCAGGACGGGGCCTCGACCGTCGACGGCGGCTTCTACCCGGCCGGTATCCAGTGCCACGTGGTGGAGCTGGCGGCCGACGGCACGCCGAAGGCCGGGGGCTACCAGCGGAACATCCAGATCAACCAGGCCGGGGCGGTCACGGCGATCGGCACCAACACCGCCGGCGCGACGGCGTCGCCGGGCCCGCTCTCGTTCGGGGCGGACCTCGGCCTGAACGGCGCGGACGCGCAGTTGGCGAAGCTCTGGAACGACCTGTCGCTGCCGTGGAAGGGTTCGTACGGCGCGGTCGTGGCCGAGGTGCTGGAGACCGCGTACGCGGCGGTGCGGCGGTACCAGGCGTCGCAGGGCGAGACCGGGAACCGGCTGTTGGCGTTGCCGCAGACCGAGGTCGAGTTCGAGACCGGGTCCATCCGCAACGTCGACGACGAGGATGAGGAGATCGGTACGAAGATGCTCGCCCGGCCGCTCACCCTGCGGCCGCCCGCGAGCGGGCAGACCGGTTCGGTGCCGGTGGAGCCCTGGGGTGGGGTGATCGCCGGGCACCTGCTGAACCACCACCTGCACGGTCCGGGACTGAGCCACAACCTGGTGCCGATGACCGCGTCGCTGAACCAGCGCTTCGAGCGGGAGGTGGAGAGCCGGGTCAAGAGCCTGGTGCTCACCGGCGGCCAGGTGCTCTCCTTCGAGGTGGAGATGGGTGGCGACCTGATCGACCTGGCCGGCCTGGAGGACGTGCCGGGCACCCTGAGGTACACCGTCCGGGAGTACCGGCCTCGGCCGGGCGCCGGGCGCGACCGCGAGAACTTCCAGAACTGGGTCCTGGGCCGGACCCTCTTCTCCGGCTCGCTGCCCAACCACAGCGGCAGGAGCGGCGATGACGACGACTACGGCCATCGCGACAAGCGGCGCCGTACCGGGGACTGAGCGAGCGATCAGTCGAAGAAGCGGGCCAGGTGGCCGGCGGGCGGTCGCGGGTCGTCCGGCCCGAGCGGGGTGAGGTCCGCGAAGACCGACGCGCCGTCGCAGCCGGCGTGCAGCGGGTACCAGCGGGGCGCGCCCGGGTACCGCTCGCAGATCCCCTTGATCGTCTGTACGTCCAGCAGCCGTACGTGGGTCGGGTCGGCGACCGCGTTCACATGCCCCCACCAGGGGCTCATGATGTGCAGCACGCCGCCCGGCCGCAGCGCCCGGTGGCACTCGTCGGTCAGCCGCAGGAAGTCGATCAGGTGCTCCAGGATGTGCACCGTGAAGATCACGTCGACCGAGTCGTCCGCGACCGGCAGCGAGTAGGAGAGGTCCGCCTGGGCGTGCACCCCGTCCGCCACGCGCAGGTCGATGCCGAGGTTCTCCGGGTACTGCTTCGCCGGTCCGCAACCCAGGTCCAGCACGACCGGGTCCCGGCCGGCGACGCGTACCCGGGCCCAGACCCCCAGCACGCCGTGCAGCCGGCCGACCAACTGGCGTACCAGGCGCAGCTCGCCCGCGTCCGCGACCTGGCCGGTCAGGTGCGCCACCCCCCGGTCGAACCGGACGTCGACGGCGAGCCCGCGCAGCCGGTCGTCGTGCTTGGCGAGGTCGGTCCAGGCCTCGGCGAGGAACTCGTCGGCCGCCCGGAGCCGGTCCCCCGAGAGCGGTGCGGTTGCCAGCGCGACCATATCCCGGTCACCTCCCGGCGCGGGCTACCCGGATACGCGCCGATCATGCCTGTGCGATTGGCCTGTCGCGGTGGGGTGGTGGCGCCGGCGCCGGCGCCGGGGATCAGCGGTCGAGCACCCGCCCGGCGTCGACCTCGAACCGCCGGTTGGTCCGTACCGCCGCCAGCATCCGCCGGTCGTGCGTGACCAGCAGGAGCGTCCCCGGGTACTCCGCCAGCGCCGACTCCAACTGCTCGATGGCGGGCAGGTCGAGGTGGTTGGTCGGCTCGTCCAGTACCAGCAGGTTCACGCCCCTGGCCTGGAGCAGGGCGAGTGCGGCCCGGGTCCGCTCGCCGGGCGAGAGCGTCTCGGCCGGCCGGAGCACGTGATCGGCGCGGAGGCCGAACTTCGCCAGCAGCGTCCGCGACTCGGCGGGGGTGAACTCCGGTACGGCCGCACCGAACGCGTCGAGCAGCGGACGCGGCCCGAGGAAGAGCCCGCGCGCCTGGTCCACCTCGCCGACCACCACCCCGGGCCCGAGGCTCGCCGTGCCCTCGTCCAGCGGCAGCCGCCCCAGCAGCGCGCCGAGCAGGGTCGACTTGCCGGCGCCGTTCGCCCCGGTGATCGCCACCCGGTCGGCCCAGTCCACCTGCAGGTCCACCGGCCCGAGGGTGAAGTCGCCACGGCGTACCACCGCCCGTCGCAGGGTCGCGACGACCGCGCCGGCCCGGGGCGCGGCGGCGATCTCCATCCGCAGCTCCCACTCCTTGCGCGGCTCCTCGACCACCTCCAGCCGCTCGATCAGCCGCTCGGTCTGCCGGGCCTTGGCGGCCTGCTTCTCGCTCGTCTCGCCCCGGAAGTTCCGGACGTTCTTGTCGTTGTCGCTGGCCTTGCGGCGGGCGTTGCGGACGCCCTTCTCCATCCAGGCCCGCTGCGTGCGCGCCCGCTCCTCCAGCCCGGCCCGGGTCTGTGCGTACTGCTCGTACTCCGCCCGCGCGTGCCGCCGGGCCACCTCGCGCTCCTCCAGGTAGCCGGTGTAGCCGCCGCCGTACTGGCGGATCTGCTGCTGCGGCAGGTCCAGTTCCAGCACCCGGGTCACGGTCCGGGTCAGGAACTCCCGGTCGTGGCTGACCAGCACCGTGCCGGCGCGCAGCCCGGTCACGAACCTCTCCAGCCGGTCCAGCCCGGCCAGGTCGAGGTCGTTCGTCGGCTCGTCCAGCAGGAAGATGTCGTACCGGCTGAGCAGCAGCGACGCCATGCCGGCCCGGGCCGCCTGGCCACCGGAGAGCGCGGTCATCGGCTGGTCCAGGTCGACGGCGAGACCCAGTTCGTCCGCCACCTGCTCGGCCCGCTCCTCCAGGTCGGCGCCGCCGAGGGCCAGCCACCGCTCCAGCGCCGTGGCGTACGCGTCGTCCGAGCCGGCGGTACCGGCCGTGAGCGCCTCGGTCGCCGCGTCGAGCGCCCGCTGCGCCTCGGTCACCCCGGTGCGCCGGGCCAGGAACGCCCGTACGGTTTCGCCCGGCCGGCGGTCCGGCTCCTGCGGCAGGTGCCCGACGGTGGCGGTGGGCGGGTTGAGCTGCACCGAGCCGCGCTCGGTGGGCAGCAGGCCGGCGAGGGTACGCAGCAGCGTCGACTTGCCGGCGCCGTTGACGCCGACCAGCCCGATCACGTCGCCCGGGGCGACGACCAGGTCCAGCCCGGTGAACAGGACGCGGTCGCCGTGTCCGGCGGCGAGGTCCTTGGCGATCAGTGTGGCGGTCATGAGGCAACGATGCTATCCGCACCGGCCGACCGCCCTCCGGGGGTTTTCCGGCGGGTCCCGGTTTTCCGGCGTTCCACGCGGTCCCCGGGGTCCCGGTTTCTGTTTCCGGCGCCCCACGGGCCCCCGGCCGCGCCGGTTCCCGGCAACCGCGGGTGGGCCCGCGGCGGGTGCGCCGGTGCGGGCGCGGGCGGCGAGGGGAGCCCTTATCAGCAGGTGGGGGCCTGGCGGTTGGTGACCGGACCGGCGGGGCAGACTGTGCGGGTGGCGACCACTCTCGCGATCGACTGCGGTGGCGGCGGGATCAAGGGGTCGGTGCTCGACGAGGCGGGGACGATGCGCGCCCGCCCGCTGCGGGTACCGACGCCGTACCCGTTGCCCCCCTCGCTCTTCGTCAAGACGCTGCTCGACCTGGGCGGGCAGCTGCCGGCCGCGGACCGGGTGACCGTGGGCATGCCCGGCATGATCCGGCACGGGGTCGTGGTGGCCACCCCGCACTACATCACCCGGGCGGGACCGCGTACCAAGGTCGACCCGGAGCTGGCGGCCGAGTGGGCCGGCTTCGACGTGCGGACCGCGCTCGCCGACGCGTTCGGGTCGCCGGTGCTGGTGCTCAACGACGCCGAGGTGCACGGCGCCGGCGTGGTCGCCGGTACCGGCCTGGAGCTGGTGCTGACCCTCGGTACCGGGCTGGGCTGTGCGCTCTTCGACGGTGGCCACCTCGCCCCGCACCTGGAGCTGTCGCAGGCGCCGGTGCGCTGGGGGATGAGCTACGACACCTACATCGGCGAGCCGGAGCGGCGCCGGCTCGGGGACGCCTTCTGGTCCCGTCGGGTCCGCAACGTCGTGGAGGGGCTGCGCCCGGTCTTCCTCTGGGACCGGCTCTACCTCGGGGGCGGGAACTCGCGACTGATTCGACCGGAGCAGTTGGCCCGGATGGGCGACGATGTCGTGGTCGTACCGAACACGGCCGGGATCATCGGCGGCGTCCGTGCCTGGGCGATCCGCGCCGGTTAGCGCGGCAGCGGCATTTCGGGGCCGAGGCGGAAGCCGGGTGCGGCGACCGTGCTCGGGCGCCGGCCCGCGGCCCCGCTTCCCGGCGGGGCCGGGCGTCGGCGTCCGCCGCCGGGTGGCCGACCCCGGTTCACCTCCTCGACGGTCCCGGTTCAGCCCCCGGAAGACTCGCGGCGCCCGCGACGTTGTGGCAGCGTCGGTGAAGGCGGCCGGCACGACGACGAGGGGGGCGACGGTGGATCTTCTGGCGGAGTACCGACGGGCGAGCATGTACTTCGAGGCGGGGGACCCGGGCGAGGCGGCCCGGCTGCTCGAACCCATCGTGGCGGCGGAGCCCGACAACTCCTCGGTCCGGCAGCTGCTGGCGCGGGCGTACTTCCAGTCGGCCCAGCTCGGGCGGGCGGAGGAGCAGCTGCGCGCCCTGGTCGACCGGGACCCCAGCGACCACTACGCGCACCACGTGCTCGGGCGGACGCTGGAGCGGGTTGGTCGGCCGGCCGAGGCGCTGCGGCACCTGCGCATCGCCGCGGCCATGCGCGCCGAGCACGAGGACTACCAGGCCGCGCTGCGCCGGGTGGAGGCCCGCGTGCACGGCCCGCGCTGACCGGTGCCACGCGGCGGCGGGTCGACGGGGATTGTTGGCGTGCGGCGGTTGATCGTCGGCCCGGTGGCTTCGGGTCGCCGGGCACCGCCGCGCGGCGGCCTACCATGGTCTGTCATGGCACCTGACCGGCGGACGGACGCGCGATGAAGCTCAAGCTGGACCTGCACGACATCTTCAACCGCGGGCAGGACATCGACCGGGCGTTGCGCGGGATCATGGACGAGGCGGTGGCGAAGAAGGCCACCCTCGTGGAGATCATCCCGGGCAAGGGCTCGGGCGCGCTCAAGAAGCGGGTGCTGCGGTTCCTGGACCAGAAGGAGATCAAGCAGCTCTACCACCGGGTGGAGAAGGACTCCAAGAACTTCGGCCGCCTCTTCGTGCACTTCCGCTGGAAGTAGCGTCGACAGGGTCCGGCTCGGGCCGGTAGATCCACAGAAGTTCGAGAAACGAGGGGCCAGCCAGCTGCGGCCGGCCCCTCGTTCTCCGTAGCCGCACGACTGATGGAGGCGCTGGCCGTTGCCCTACTCGCTGAAATACTTGTAGTCCGAGCAGGGTCCCGGAGAGGTGTCTTCGCTGCCGTCCACCGAGCACACCCTCATCGCGTAGAAGTTCGTGCTCCAAACGTCGTACTGCATCTGAGTGTAGGTACCCGCGCCCTTGCCGTTGTAGCTGGTCATGATGAGCGTGTAGTCATAACCGGTCCAGGAATACAGGTATCCGCGCGCGCCGTGGCCGTCGGCCAAATTGTCGTAGGTCCGGAAGTAGTCCCCGTCGTCGACGTGCTGCATACTGGCGACCTTGGTGCCGCTGCTGTTACGCAGATAGACCCATGTGTCACCGGCGTATGCGGATGCGGGAGTGCTTGTCCCCGCCACCGCGATGGCGGTGACGGCCAGCGCCGCTGCCACGCGAACGGGCCAGCCCTTCAGGGTTTTCCTCCGGCTCTTCAGCATTTTCCCACCTCTCACCCCGGACCACCCCCTGGCGGTCGAGTGCTCGCAACCTAGGGCGCGGATCCGCGCGAGCACAACGAAATGTTGATCTTCTTGAGCTTGACTTGAGCTTTGCATCCGCTGCCGGACGGACCCGCCAGCATGCGGTGGGACCGAACGGGTGAGGGCGGTTGGTGGGCTGTCGATGGACGTTCACCAGGGCCGGGCGTCGGGCCGCCCGGGGTCGGGGCCGCCACGAGGACCCGAGGCTCAACGCGCCGCTGGCGCGGCGACCTCAAGATTCCTTCAAGATCAGCCGGCGTTGATGATCGACGAGCGGGACCTGTTGCGAGGATGAGCGCCGCCATCGCGTCACTCCCAGAGAATAGGTACCGTTGATGAGTCGCATGAAGAGGGCCCTCGTGGGCCGTTCGTCCTCCCGCGTCGGCCTGAGCCGCCGGACCCAGGCCGGGCTTCTCACCCTCGTGGCCACGGCCGCCACCGTGTTCGGTACGGCGACGCCGAGTATGGCGGACGGCGACCAGTACTGGGTCGGATGCGAATCCGCAAGCTCGTCGTGCCAGACCGGCGTCAAGGTCTCGTATCCGGCCGGCGTGTGCACCACCGCGTCGTCGTACTACGGCTCCACCGCTGTCTGCATCGACTACTACGGCGACTGGGTGTACGTCAAGGACGGCGACGCCGACGGTTTCGCGGCGATGGCGCACATCGAAGCCGATGCCGGCGTGCGGGACCGGTACTGCCGTAACCCGCACACCGCCGGTACCTGGGCGAGGTGCCACTTCGACTGGAGCGAGTCCGCCCGGAAAGAGGTAAGCGGCGGCACCCTCCAGAACTACGCCACCATGCCGCTCGACTACCTGTGGTCGTTCTCCAACAACTGATGGCATGGCTGACTTCCGCTGGAGGACTGGGGAGGAACATCGTGCGTAAACCTCGTGGAAAGCTCTTTGCCGCCGCGGTCGCCGGTTCGCTTCTGGCGCTCGCCGTTCCCGGCGCGGCATACGCCGCCTACTACGGATCCGAGACCGACTATGCCGCGTGGACGTCCGACGCCCCGGACTCCACCTCCACCTGCTCGGAGATTATCGGCGGGATCGTCTGCTTCCAGCCGTACGGCGACCTGATCTTCGTCAAGGACCGCTCCGCGGACGGGTACGCGGTCGCGGCCGACTGGTACACCAGCTACGCCGGACCTGCCCGCACCGGCAGTTGTGTCCACAAGCTCACCGCGGACGGGGCAAGGTGGGCCGTCTGCAACAAGGACTTCACGGAAGGGAACGTCGTCCACATCCGCGCGGCGCGCTACAGCGGCGGCAACCCGCTGGATTCCTCCTCGTGGGTCGGGGTCTTCAACGGCTAGCCCTCCTTCGACCAGCGCACCGGGACAGGCCGCGAGGCGCGTTCCTCGCGGCCTGTCCCGGTGTTCCCGCCAGACCCGCTCGATGCCAGTCGGCTCCGGTCGACCGCGTCCTACCGCGAGGACCACCAGGTCGAGGGCGCCGCGGCGGTGAAGCCGAGGGACTCGTACAGCGGCCGGCCCAGCCGGGAGGCGGTGAGCGTGACCGGCAGGTCCGCCAGGCGAGCGAGGGACCCGAGCATGACCGCCCGTCCCACGCCCCGGGAGCGGAAGGCCGGCGGGGTGCCGACCCAGTAGTGGCTGCCGAACCCGTCCTCGACGACGGTGACGCACGCCCCGGCGACCTCGCCGTCGAGGCGGGCGACGAAGACGTCCACACCCGGCTGGTCGAGCAGCGCCATGGGAAACATCTCGCCGCCCCGGTACGGCTCGAACCTGGTCAGCTCGAAGCCCGCGATCACGGCACGCTCGGCCGCCCGTAGCTCCTCCTCGTTCCGCGCCCGGACCACGTCGATCGCCGGTTCCGCGACGGGTCCCGGCTGGCGCAGCATGACCGGCATCTGCCAGCTGCGCATGCCCAGGTGACCCAGGTCGGTCGAGCTGAACGGATCTTCGGCGTCCACCGGTCCCGGGGCGTGGCCAGCCAGTTCGGTGATCTCGGCCAACTCGTCCACGGTGAGCGCGGGCTCCTGGACCAGGATGCGCAGGCCCGCGCGCTCGTCACCGGCGACGGCGAGGAAGCCGGGGCGGCGGATCACCTCGTTGCCGCGGGCCCGGCCGGTCGCGGCCCAGAAGGCGGCGGAGTTGCGGGCCTGGCGCAGCGGTGCCTCGGCCAGGGCGGCGGGCTGCCCGGCGGGGTTCGTGGCAATAGTCATGGTGGTGCCAACTCCTCGTCATCGTCGTCGATGCGCCCCTCCTGGCCCGTGGCGCCAAGGAGATGGTCGGGAGTCAGCGGCTCACCACCGTCTCCCGCTCGACCCGCGACAGCTTCTCAGGATTACGGACGAGGTACAGCCCGCCGATCAAGCCCTCGTCGACCCGTACCGCCATGACGGTGTCGATCTTGCCGTCCCGCCGGAAGATCAGCGCCGGAGCGCCGTTGACCTGTGCCGCCTGCAGCGACATCGTGGCGCCGATCTTGGGCAGACCCTCGGCCAGCAGCCGGGCCACCCGGTCGGCCCCGACGACGGGTGCCAGCGCGGCCTCCACGACTCCGCCACCGTCGCTCAGGAAGACGACGTCCGGTGCGAGCTGGTCGAGCAGGCTCTGCAGGTCGCCGGTTTCGATCGCCCGTTGGAACGCCTCGGTCGCGCGGCGGGTCTCGGCGGCGGAGACGACCTCGCGCGTCCGGCGCGCCGTGACGTGCGCCCGCGCCCGGTGGGCGATCTGGCGAACCGCGGCCGGACTCTTGTCGACGGCCTCCGCGATCTCGTCGTACGCCAGCTCGAAGACCTCGCGCAGGACGAACACCGCCCGCTCGGTCGGCGTGAGCGTCTCCAGCACCAGCAGCATCGCCATCGAGACGCTGTCGGCCAACTCGACGTCCTCCGCCACGTCGGGCGCGGTCAGCAGCGGCTCGGGCAGCCAGGGGCCGACGTAGGACTCCCTGCGCCGGCCGAGCGTACGCAGCCGGCTCAGCGCCTGCCGGGTGGTGATCCGGACCAGGTACGCCCGCCGGTCCCGTACGGTGTCGAGGTCGACGCCCACCCACCGTAACCAGGTCTCCTGCAGGACGTCCTCGGCGTCGGCGGCCGAGCCGAGCAGCTCGTAGGCGACGGTGAACAGCAGATTGCGGTGGGTGACGAACGCCTCGGTGGCGGAGTCCATTCCGCCCTCGGCGAGCGGCCCGGCCGCCTCCGTCGGTGGCTCGCTGCGCTCGCTCATGACTGACTCCTGCCTGTTCGCTCCCGACCGTGGCACACACACGACGCCGGTCCGCGCCACCGTGTGACGCCCACGATCGGTGGCGGGCGCCACACGGCCGCGCGGTCACAGGGATCGAGTCGCCGGCATCTCCATGTCCGTCAGGAAGCCGCGCGGACGATCCGCGCGGTACGCACCCGCCACGAGTGAGGACGAAGTCATGGAACCCCGTATCGACCTTACGACCAACGAACTCGGCGCCAAGATTGGCAAGCGGTTCTACAACGTCAGCCTGGCGATCCAGCAGTCGTCGTTGGCCAGGGCGACCCAGGAACTGGTGATGCTGCGCGCCAGCCAGATCAACGGCTGCGGTTTCTGCGTCGACTACCACACGAAGGAGGCCGCGCACGCGGGGGAGAGTTCGGTGCGCCTCAACCTGGTGGCCGCCTGGCGCCACTCCACCGTGTTCAGCGAGGCCGAACGGGCCGCGCTGGCCCTGGCGGAGGAGGGCACCCGGCTCGCCGACGTCCACCACGGGGTCTCCGACGAGACCTGGGCCGAGGTGCGCAAGCACTACGACGACGACCAGATCGCCGCGCTGGTCTACCTGGTCGCCATGATCAACGCGGCGAACCGGCTCGGCGTGATCGTGCGCAACCAGGGTGGCTCCTACGAGCCCGGCATGTTCGCCAGCCTGTCGAACTGACCGGCGGGTGACCCCCGGCCCGGCCCAGGACCCCGTGCTCCTGGGCCGGGCCCGTCGGACTTCCTGGAAGTGCCGATCACGGCCGGTTTCACATCGTTACGACCAGCTTGCCGGTCGTGTGCAGGCGGGCGAAGTCGACGCAGGCTTGCGCGCCCTCGTCGAGGGTGTAGCGCCGGCCGATCGTGGCGGATAGCTCCCCTCGGGCCGCCAGCTCACCGACCTCGCGCATGCCGCCCAGGGTGCCGTCCATGTCCAGCACGAAATGCAGGGCGACGTCCTCGCGCCCGATCCACTCCTGCTGCGGCACCGGGTAGGTGATCGTGAGGAGACGTCCGCCCGGGCGGACGGCGCTGGCGACTCCGGTGAGCTGGTCGCTCGGCAGCGTCAGGTTGAACGCGACGTCGACGCCGGCCGGGTATTCGGATTCCGCGTACCCGATGGTCTCGTCGGCGCCGATCTCGCGCAGGATGTCGGCGTCGGCGGCGGTCGCGGTGGCGGTCACCCGCGCCTTCGCCCGGGCGAGCAGCGGGAGCAGGGCGGTACCGACGCCACCGGTAGCGCCCACGACCAGGACGGTCTCGCCGGGCTGCACCTTTGCGGTGGCCATCAGCGCGCGTGCGGTCAGACCGATGGTGGGCAGGGCAGCCGCCTGCTCGACGTCGAGGCCGGCCGGACGGTGCGCCAGGAACGGGGTGTCGGCCTCGAAGACCGCGTACTCGGCCAGCGAGCCGGTGCTCAGCGACGGCCGGGTCGCACCGACCATCGGACGCAGCGCCCGCGGGACGGCCTGGCCGAAGATCTCGTCGCCCACCCGGTACGCCGTCACGCCGGCGCCGACCTTGCTGACCGTGCCGGCGAAGTCGTTGCCGGGTACGTGCGGAAACTCCAGCGGTATGGCGTCGCGAAAGTCGCCGCTGGGGAGCCGGACGTCCGCCGGGTTGATCGAGGCGGCGGCGATCCGGACCTGGATCTGTCCCGGCCCGGGCTGGGGCACCGGTACGTCGGCCACCCTGTACTCCTCGGGTGGTCCGTAGCCGGTCGCGACAACTGCCTTCATGTGCTTCCTCCAAAAGCGGACCGCGTGGTCACGTTATGACGGCAAGCTAGCAATAAGCGGACCGGGCGGTCAACTTGTTAGGGTGGGGACGTGACCTCGACCCGTCCGTTGCGTGCCGACGCCGCCCGCAACCGCCGGCTGCTGCTGACGGCGGCCGCGGACGAGTTCGCGGAGCGGGGTCTGGACGCCTCGGTCGCCGACATCGCCCGCCGGGCCGGCGTCGGCAAGGGCACCGTGTTCCGCCATTTCGCCACGAAGGACGACCTGATCGCCGCGATCGTCCTCGACCGCATCGACGCGCTCAACGCGGTCGGCGAGAAGCTGCTCGAAGCGGCGGACCCGGGCGCCGCGTTGCTGGAGTTCCTCACCGTCGCCGCGCATCAGCGACAGCAACGCGACCTGTCGTTCCTGCAGGAGGCCGGCGGGCTGACCGCGGAGGTCACCAGGGTTCGCGACGAGATGTTCCAGACCGTGCACAGGCTGGTCGACCGGGCTCGTGCGCACGGCGCCGTACGGGCGGATGTCACCGGCTCGGACATCCTGCTGCTGATGTGCGCGCCGAACTACGTCACCAGCTACGTGCGGGACGCCTCGCCCGACCTTTGGCGGAGGTACCTCGCCATCATCTTCGACGGCCTGCGCCCGGAAGGCGCCCACCCGCTGCCCCACCCACCGCCGGCGGCACCCTGACGCCAGGGAACGCGCGAATACCGAGAAAGAGTGGTTAAGGTTCGCTGGTCAGCCACTCTTTCTCGGTATTCGCGTACCCGCTCGGCCCGCCGGCCGGCGGGCCTGGAGGTACCGGGCCGGGTAAATCTCCTTGCCCGTTCCGGCGGCTGCCGGACAATTGCCACTCGGGTCGAGGGCCGGGGCAATCATCCCCGCCGGGATGGGGGCGGCGATGACGCGGGCGTTCGTGACGAAGGAGCAGGTCACGTCGCCGGTACGGACCGCCTTCGGGGCCGGGCGCCGGATCGAGGCGATCACCCGGTTGACCGGCGGCAGCAAGAAGGGCGTCTACCGGCTCGCGCTCGACGACGACACGACGGCGCTGCTGTACTACTGGGGTACCCAGGAGAACTACTGGCCGGACCCGCCGGGCGGGGGCCTCGCGGACCGGGCCGACCCGTTCTCGGCCGCCTCGGGCCTCGACCTGTTCCGGGCCGCGCACGCCCGGTTGGACGCGCTCGGGGTGCGCGTACCCCGGATCCACCTGGCCGACGCGAGCGGCGAACACCTTCCGGGCGACCTCGCGCTGGTCGAGGACGTACCGGGCGGGACGCTGGAGGAGTTGCTGGGGCGCGATCCGTCGGCCGCGCGCCCCGCGCTGGACCGGCTCCGCGACCACCTCGGGCGCATGCGGCTGGCGCGCAACGGCCGGCCGGGCAAGGTGGCGCTGGTCGACGGCGCCGAGGCGGTACCCATGAAGTCGCCCGAACGGTACGTCCTCGACCGCGCCCTGGTCGACCTGGCCGATGGCGCGGCGCGGATCGAACGACTGGCCGCGGCCCGCGGGCGGGTGGAGGAACGGCTCCGGCGGCTGGCCGCCGACGTACCGCCACGCGACGGGTACGCCCTGATCCACGGCGAACTCGGTCCGGACCACGTGCTGCTCGACCGGCGCGGCGAGCCGGTGCTGATCGACATCGAGGGCGCGATGTTCTTCGACGTCGAGTGGGAGCACATCTTCCTGCGGCTGCGCTTCGCCGAGCACTACCGCTGGTTGCGGGCGGATGGCCTGGACGAGCGCCGACTGCGCTGCTATGCGCTGGCCATGCACCTGTCGCTGGTGGCGGGGCCGCTGCGGCTGTTGGACGGCGACTTCCCGCATCGCGAGAGGATGCTCGCGATCGTGGCGTACAACCTGGAACGGGTGCTCGCCTTTCCGAACTGACCGGAGCCGGGACGATCGCACGACCGGTGCTACCCGCGCGGCACCCTGACCAGGGAACGCGCGGATACGGAGAAAGAGTGGCTAACGTTCGCCGGTTAGCCACTCTTTCTCCGTATTTGCGTACCCGCTCGACCCGCGGGCCGGGCTCACCGCATGTCGGCCGCGACCTCGGCGGCGGTGAGCCGCCGGAGGGCGAGCATCCCGCCGATCCCGGGGAGTAGCGCCGTCAGCACCAGTCGCGGGGCGAACGGCCGGCGGCGAGCGGTGGCCACCACGACGAAGAGGTACGCGCAACCGTGCAGCGGGCCGAGGAGCGAGGCCACCGGCGCCCAGTGGACGGTCGCGAGGTTCCCCAGCAGGATCACGAGCGAGACGAGTTCGACGAGGGCGGCGACGCGCAGCGGAGTCGGGACGGTCGGCACGGTCACGCCCCCGTGGTGGAGCCGGGGCGCCAGACCATCAGCACCGTCACGGCCGCCCAGAGCACGTTGAACAGGCCGGTCGACATCGCCAGCCGGGCGGTGGCGCGTACGCCGGACGCCGCCCCGTCGGACGGCGGACCGGAGATCGTGGCCCCGCCGGACGCCGCCCCGCCGGGTGCTGCCCCGCCGGGTGCCGCCCCGCCGGACGCCGCCCCGACCGAGGTCGCGGCGGCGAGCAGCGCCTCCTGGCGGGGCAGCACCCCGAAGACGAGCAGTCCGGCCGCGACGGCGGTCAGCCCGATGGCGGTGAGCAACCACGGGTCGCCGAGCACGCCGAGGCTGCTGGCGGTGGCCAGACCGAGGACGGGCACCGCGATGCCCAGCGCGGCGTAGACCCGGCAGATGCGGTGCAGGGTACGCAGGGTCTCCCCGCCGCTGCCGTCGGCGAGGGTACGGCGCGCGGCGGGCGGGAACATGCTCGCGGCTATCGCCACCGGTCCCACGGCGAGGATGGCGGCCAAAACGTGCAGGGAGAGCAGGAGCTTCGTCACGAGCCGGAACGCTAGCGGCGGCGCGGCGGGTGGCACAGTGGCGGGATTGCCATCCTTCGACGGATTCTCGCCAGCGCCCCGTTCCGGCCGGGTACCAGCGGGAAGCGGTCCAGATGGGCGCTGGCCGGGATCCGGCGAGGGCCTACGGTATTGCCATGCACACCGTGGCGATCCTCGCCCTCGACCAGGTCATCCCCTTCGAACTGACCACCCCGATCGAGGTGTTCGGCCGCACCCGGCTGCCCGACGGGCGCCCGGCCTACCGGGTACGGGTCTGCGCGGCGGCGCCCACCGTCGACGCGGGCGCCTTCACGATCCAGGCGCACTGGGGGCTCGACGCGCTGGCGCAGGCCGACACGATCATCGTGCCCGGCCGCGCCGACCCGAGCGTCCCCGTACCCGAGGCGGTGCTGGCGGCGCTGCGGCGGGCCGCCGCGGGCGGTACCCGCATCGCCTCGATCTGTGCCGGCGCCTTCGACCTCGCGGCGACCGGCCTGCTCGACGGCGCGCGGGCCACCACCCACTGGATCGGCGCGGCCCGGCTCGCGCGGCTGTACCCCGCCGTGGAGGTCGACCCGGACGTCCTCTACGTCGACAACGGCCAGTTCCTCACCTCCGCCGGGGCCGCCGCCGGGCTGGACCTCTGCCTGCACCTCATCCGCCGGGACCTCGGCTCGGCCGTCGCCGCCGACGCCGCCCGCCTCTCGGTGATGGCGTTGGAGCGCGAGGGCGGCCAGGCGCAGTTCATCGTGCACGACACCCCGCCGGCCCCGAAGGGCTCGATCCTCGAACCGGTGATGCGTTGGCTGGCCGACAACCTCGACCGCGAACTGAGCCTCGACGACATCGCGGCGCGCGCCGGGATGAGCACCCGCAGCCTCAACCGGCACTTCCGGGAGCAGACCGGCACCAGCCCGCTGCAGTGGCTGCACCGCACCCGGGTCCGCCAGGCGCAGCACCTGCTCGAAGCCACCGGCCACCCCGTCGAGCGGATCGCCGCCCAGGTCGGGTACGGCTCGCCGACCGCGTTCCGGGAACGGTTCAAGCGGGTCGTCGGTACCAGCCCGCAGGCGTACCGCAACTCCTTCCGGGGCGCCGCGTAGCCGGGGGCACCCCCGACCGGCTGTCCCGCCAGGAACCCCGGGCCGTCGCGGAGCGGGCCCGCCGGCCTCAGAAGGAGTAGGTGCGGGCCACCGCGACCATCTCGGAGCTGTGCGAGCCGAGGATGCCGACGCCGGGCGGGCGCGGCTGGAAGCCCGGCAGCCCGGCCAGCCCGTCGCTGGCGTCCATGGCCCGCAGCGACACCGGGCCGCCCCGGGTGGCCAGCTCGAACTCGACCTCGATCCCCTCGGGCGGCGGCGCGTGGAAGACGAGCCCGAAGGACCACGGCCCGCCGTCGTCGACGCGTTGCACCGGTACGTCCCGGCCCGCGACGGTCGCCCGCAGCACGGTCGCGGTCGCCGCGGCGACGTGCAGAGCGACGAGGCGTACCGGCCGCTGGGGCTGGAGCCGCAGCCGCAGGGTGCGCCGGTCCCCGGCGCCGGTGTCGGCGAGCACGGTCAGCGCCGGGGCGGGCAGCGCGGCGGGCTGGGCCGGTCCGGCGAGCGGCTTCGCGTCGCCGAGGACCGGGAACTCGTCGCGTACCGAGACGGGCTGGTCGACGTACCGGGCGGTCCACTCCTGCGGGTCGGTCTGCAGGCTGAGCCAGCGGGCCTGGTTGGTGCCGGCGTCCAGCGCGTACATCAGGTGGGTGGGGACGGGGTGGGCGGCGTCGAAGCGGTCGACCCGGAGCCCGACACCGGTCAGCACCGCCGCCGCCAGCGCGGCCGCGAGGACCGGGACGGCGGCGGCCCGCCGGGCCCGCAGCGCCGCCATCCCACGCTGGCCGCCGGCCTCCGGGTGGAGCAGGTCCAGCACCGGCAGCGCGGCGAAGCCCAGCAGGACCGCGAAGAGCGCGGCCACCCCGCCCAGCCCCAGGCCGAGCGCCGGGAAGAGCAGCACCACCGTGGGAAGCAGGACGACCACGCCGACGGCCGCCCCCGCGGTCACGGCCACCGCCGCCGACGGGCCGGACGGGCGTACCGCGAGGGCCACCAGCCCGCCGGCCGCGCCGGCCAGCGCCGGCAGGCTCGCCAGGTACGCCCCGCCGGGGGTGAGCGCGGCGAGGACCAGCCCGAGCAGGGCCAGCCAGCCCAGCCCGCCGATCGCCAGCGCGGCCGGCCCGACCCGGCGCCGCAGCAGCGCGTACCAGGCGAAGAGGACCGCCGCGGCGAGCGCGAGCACGGCGAGCCGGTACGCCAACGGCCGGTACGGATCGAGCAGCTCCCGGTAGCCGGGCCGCAGGGTGGTGACGCCCAGCCAGAGCAGCTGGGCGGCGACCGGCGCGCCGACGAGCGGTACCGCGCCGAGGCCGAGGCCGGCGAGCAGCCGGGGCCAGGAGGTGCGGCCACGGCGGCGGGCCAGCCAGCCGAGCGCGCCGACCGCCGCGACGGCGATCAGCGCCAGCGGCCAGGTCAGCGTGCCGGGGTAGCGGGCCAGCCCACCCGGCACCGGGAAGTAGGTGGCGTCCCCGCCGGCGCGGACCGTCCCGAGGTCGACCCGGCCGAACTCCCGGGCCAGGCCGAGCGCGTTGTCGCCGTGCTGCTGGAGACTGGACCGGCTCAGCGTGGCCGGCGTGTCGAGCGGGCTGTGGTAGACGGCGGCGCCGTCGATGTAGGCGGAGTTGAGGCCGACGAAGCCGTGGTCGAGGAAGGCGGTGAAGTCGGTGTCGTTGGGGAGCAGGCGGTAGATCTCCACCGCGAACGAGGTACCGATCGGGTGCGGCGCGGCCCGGCCGAAGACCCGTACCAGGCCGGCGTTGCGCCGGGACGTCTCGAACATGATCACCGGTCCGCCGTTGCCCCGCGCCTCCAGGTTCAGCACGACGCCGCCGCCGGCGGCCAGCGGATGCCCGGACGCGAACGCCGAGGCGCCGCAGAGGCACGCCTCCTCGGCGTCGGTGAGGACGAAGACGATGTCGTTACGGGGGCGCGGGCCGGCGGTCAGCGCCCGGGCGACCTCCAGGATCGCGGAGACCCCCGCCGCGTCGTCGTTGCCGCCGGGTCCGACCTGAACCGAGTCGTAGTGCGCGACCAGGAAGATCCGCCCGGTGGAGCCGGTGCCGGGCAGCCGGGCCACCACGTTGCGTACCCGGGCCAGGGTGGCGCCGCCCGCCGCGCCGCTGAGCTGGCCGGCCTCGGTGCCGATCGTCTCCTGTACCTCGGTCTCCAGCCCCAGCCCGCGCAGCACCCCCACCAGGTGCGCGCGGACCTGGTCGGCGGCGGGGCTGCCGGCGGCGTGGGTACCGGCCGCGACGGTACGGGCCTGCGCGTACGCCCGCTCCGCGCTGAACTCGCCGGCCGGCGCGTCGGCGCCGCGCGGTGCCGGGGGCCGGAGCTGGACCAGCATGGCGGCGGCGAGGGCGAACAGCGCGGCCAGCGCGAGTGCCGCGGTCAGCGCGCGCCGCGCGGGGCGGAGCAGGGCACGGTCCGCGGCGGGCGCGAGGGGTGTGCGCACGGATTGCCTCCTGGGGTGGGGTGGCACCATCCTGCCCGGGGCACCTCAAGATCAACAGAACCGGACCGGTGACCGGTGCCGCGCCGTTCGGCGCCGGCGCGTCCCGGACTCGACCGGACGGACACGTAGGGTGTACGCATGGCTTCGACGGTCCCCACCGGCGCGCCCGACCCGGTCGCCGCGCTGACCGAGTTCGTCGAGCGGGTCGCCCCGTTCGACCCCGAACCGTCGGCCGTCCAGGGGACGGTCGAGCTGCGGTACGGCCACGCCACCGAGACGGTTCCGCTCACCCCGCACCTGGCCGGGGCGCTGCGGGAGGCGCTCGCCCGGTACCGGGACCCGGCGGACCGGGGCCGGTGTACGAACTGCGGCGGTCACCGGCTGGACGAGAACCTGCACTGCCCGGACTGCGGCCGGTTGCACGGCGTGCTCGGTGCCATGATCGCCGAGCGGATGGAGCGGGACCGGTGGGGTGCGACCGCGCCGGCGGAGTGAGCGTCGCCACGTCCCGGGACCGGGCGCCGGTCGTGTTGTGCGGGAGCGTTGTCTGGTACAGGATCAGCGAGTTATTCCAGTAGGGGGCCGGATACGGCGACGGTGCAGCGGACGCGGGGAGGCGAGTTGACCAGGGACAAGGTCACCTGTTGGCCGCACCACCGCGGTCACGGCGGCGAGACGTGGGGCGTACGGACGTGACCGGCTCCTCCGTCGTGCCACGCCCGTACGGCCCCGGCGGGCGCGGCCAGCGGCCCGGCCTGCCCCCGGGCGAGCGGCTACGGGTGCTGCTGGTCGAGGACGACGAGGGCGACGCCTTCCTGGTCGGGGAGCTGCTGGCCGAGACGAACGCGCCGATCGACCTGGTGGTCGCGGCCAGCCTGAACGAGGCCCGGCAGCGGATCGCCGGCGTCGACTGCGTGCTGCTCGACCTGGGGCTGCCGGACGCGCAGGGGCTGGACGGGCTGCGCGCCGTGCTGGGCATGTCCAGCGGCGCGGCGGTCTGCGTGCTCACCGGCCGCTCCGACGAGCACCTGGGCATCGGCGCGGTGGCCGAGGGAGCCCAGGACTACCTGGTCAAGGGCCAGGTCGACGGGGTGCTGCTGGCGCGGGCGCTGCGGTACGCGGTCGAGCGCAAGCGCGCCGACGAGAACACCCGCAAGCTGCGCGAGGTGGAGCTGCGCCAGGAGGAGTCCGCCCGGCTGGAGCGGGGCCTGCTGCCGCAGCCGCTGATGGACACCGACCAGGTGGCGGTGCACACGTTCTACCGTCCCGGGCGGCACGACGCCGCGATCGGCGGCGACTTCTACGACGTGGTGCAGACCGCGGCGGACCGCGTGGACCTGATCGTCGGCGACGTCTGCGGGCACGGGGTGGACGAGGCGGCGCTCGGGGTCGAGCTGCGCGTCGCCTGGCGGGCGCTGGTGCTCGCCGGGGTCCCCGACGACGAGGTGATCCCGGCGGTCGAGCAGGTGCTGATGAGCGAGCGCCCGGCCCGTGAGATCTTCGCCACGGTGACCACGGTCCGGCTCGACCTGGCCGCCAACCGGGCCACCGTACGGCTGGCCGGGCATCCGCCGCCGCTGCTGCTCTCCGGTGGCCGGGTCGACCCGGTGCCGGCCCCGAACGGTCTGCTGCTCGGCGTACGGCCGCGCCGGCCCGTCGCCTTCGACCTGGAGTTCGATGCCGATGACTGGTCTCTGCTGCTCTACACCGACGGTCTCATCGACGGCCGGATCGACGGCGGGGAGGAGCGCCTCGACGTGCCGGGCCTGAGCACCCTGGTGGCCGAGGCGAGCGGGGTGCCGCTGCCGGAGCTGCCCGGCCATCTGGTCGGCCGGGCCGAGGAGTTCAACGGCGGGCCGCTCGCCGACGACGTCGCGATGCTGCTGGTGAGCAGGGGAACGGGGCGATGACGGGAACGCGGAACTGGACGCTGCGCCGGCGGGTCATGGCGCTGTGCGTCGTGGTCGGGCTGCTCCTGACGGCCCTGGCGGCGAGCGCGGCGGTGGTCGCCGGCAACAACCGCACCCACCTGAACACGCTGCTGACCAAGACCGGCCCGCTGCGTACCGACGCCGAGCAGCTGCTCGGGGCGCTGGTCGACCAGCAGACCGGCGTCCGGGGCTACGCGGTCAGCGGCCGGCAGGGCGACCTGGCGCCGTACCACAGCGGGCTGGAGCAGGAACGACAGCTGATCGCGGGGATGGACCGGCTGCTCGGCGACCAGCCGGAGATCCGCCAGCAGCTGTTCAGCGTGCGCGACCAGGCGGAGCAGTGGCGCGGGGCGGTCGCCGTGCCGGCGATCGACCTGGTGGCCAAGAGCGGAACCACGGCGGCGCAGGCGTTCCTCAACGAGCAGGCCAGCCAGCGCTTCACCGGGCTGCGGCACTCCGTGGAGACGTTGCAGTCGATGATCCTCCACCTGCGCAACGAGGTCGCGGGCAAGGCCCGGAGCACCGGCAACACGCTGGTCGTACTGCTGGTCATCGCGGCGGCCGTGGTGGTGGTGGCCGGGGTGGCGCTGACCACCTCGCTGAACCGGCTCGTGATCGGGCCGGTGACCGACCTGGCCGCGCAGGTGCGGGACGTCGCGAACGGCGACTACCAGCGCCACATCGACCCGGTCGGGCCGCCCGAGCTGGCGCAGCTCGCCGACGACGTGGACGCGATGCGCCGCAAGATCGCGGCAGACCTGGCCGAGGTACGCGAGGCGCGGACCCGGATCGAGTGGGTCAACGGCCAGCTCCAGAAGCAGGCCGAGGAGCTGGTCCGCTCCAATCGCGACCTGGAGCAGTTCGCGTACGTCGCCTCGCACGACCTGCAGGAGCCGCTGCGCAAGGTGGCCAGCTTCTGCCAGCTGCTGCAACGCCGGTACGCCGGGCAGCTCGACGAGCGGGCCGACCAGTACATCGCCTTCGCGGTCGACGGCGCGCAGCGGATGCAGCGGTTAATCAACGATCTGCTCGCCTTCTCCCGGATCGGCCGGATCACCTCGGGCTTCGCGGAGGTCGATCTGAACCGCGTGATGAGCGAGGTCGCCGCGCAGACCGAGGCGGCCCGCGAGTACGCCGGCGGTACGCTGACCTGGTCCGACCTGCCGGTGGTCGAGGGTGAGGAGGCGCTGCTGGCCAACCTGCTGGCCAACCTGGTGAGCAACTCGCTGAAGTTCCGCCGCCCGGACGTGCCGCCGCGGGTGAGCATCTCGGCCCGCCGCGTCGGCGACGAGTGGGAGATCACCTGCCAGGACAACGGCATCGGGATCGAGGCGGAGTTCGCCGACAAGATCTTCGTGATCTTCCAGCGGTTGCATTCCAGGGACGCGTATCCGGGTACCGGCATCGGACTGGCGATCGTCAAGAAGATCGTCGAGTACCACGGCGGCCGGGTCTGGGCCGACCTGGAGGTTCCCGAGGGTACGGCGATCCGTTTCACCCTGCCGGTCGTCGCCGGTCAGGAGGACGGACCCGCCCCGGCGGAACCGGCGGGTGACACCGAGGCCGACGGGACGGCGAGCGAGAACGCGGCGAGCGGGAACACCGAGACCGGGGAGTCGGCGGGCGGCGGCGAGGCCGGGGAGGGCGACGGAATTGACGCCGGGTCGCCCGCGGACGAGCCGGCGGAGGACGACGCCGTCGGGGTACCCGCCGGATCGGCCGTGACCCGCCCGCGCGCCGGTACGGACCCGGAGGACGGCTCGGCCGGGCCCGGGCCGCGCGACCCCGCGACGGGGTCCACCGGCGGGCGGGAGAGCGTGGCGTGACCGCGCGAGGTGTGGTCAGTGGTACGGCCGGCCGGCTCGGCCGATGTGGAGGAGAGAAGATGACCAGGTACGCGGGACCGGCGGCATGACGGCGCCGGCGGACGGGAAGAGCCCCATCGAGGTGCTTCTCGTCGAGGACGATCCGGGCGACGTGCTGATGACGCAGGAGGCGTTCGAGGAGCACAAGCTGCGCAACCGGCTGACCGTGGTCTCCGACGGCGCCGAGGCGCTCGCCTACCTGCGCCGCGAGGGCCAGTACGCCGACGTGGTGCTGCCGGACCTGATCCTGCTCGACCTGAACCTGCCGAAGCGGGACGGCCGGGAGGTGCTCGCCGAGATAAAGCGGGACGAGCAGCTCTGCCGGATCCCGGTCGTCGTGCTCACCACCTCGCAGGCCGACGAGGACATCCTGCGCAGCTACCAACTGCACGCGAACGCGTACGTGACCAAGCCGGTCGACTTCGAGCGCTTCATCGCGGTGGTACGGCAGATCGACGAGTTCTTCGTCAGCGTCGTCAAGCTTCCGCCCCGGGCCTAGACCGTGCGCGGAGGGCGGGTCCGGTGACCTCCGGACAGAAGATGATCGAAGAGGTCGGCGCGCTGCTGCGGGAGACCGCGGCCGGCGTCGTGCTGCCGGCCTTCGGGCACCTGAACCCCGGCGAGGTGGAGGAGAAGGCCCCCGGCGAGGTGGTGACGGTCGCCGACCGGCAGGCCGAGCGCAAGCTCGCCGAGGGACTGCGGCGGATCCTGCCCGGCTCCGAGGTGGTCGGCGAGGAGGGGGTCGCGGCGGATCCGAGCGAGCTGGACCTGCTCCGGGACCCGGGACCGGTCTGGCTGGTCGACCCGGTCGACGGTACGGCCAACTTCGCCGCCGGACGCCGCCCGTTCGCCATGATGGTCGCGCTGCTGCGCGGCGGGGCCACCGAGGCGAGCTGGATCCTCGACCCGGTCGACGACAGCCTGGCGGTGGCCGTGGCGGGCGAGGGTGCCTACCTCGACGGGGTCCGGGTCCGGGCGAGGCGGGAGGAGCCCGCGCCGGGACGGTTGCGGGGCGCCATGCCGATCCGCTTCCTCCCACCCGACCTGCGGGCCTCGGTGGAGGGGCGCTGGGAGGGGCTGGGTGAGCTGCTGCCGGGGCAGCACTGCGCCGGCCGGGAGTACCCCGACGTCGTGGTGGACCGGCAGCACTTCGCGTTCTTCTGGCGGACGCTGCCGTGGGACCACGCGCCGGGGGTGCTGCTGGTGCGGGAGGCCGGCGGGGTGGCGCGGCGGCTGAACGGTGACCCGTACGACCCGGCCGACGACCAGCGTGGGCTGCTCGTGGCGGCCAACGAACGGATCTGGGAGACCGTACGGGAGAGCCTCGGCTGAACGTACGGTCGGGTAACTCCGACGCGCGGTCTCCACGCCCGGATATTCCGCCATCCCGCTCTGAGTGATCAATCAGTCAGCGGAGAACGCTTCTCCGTTCCGGCACGTGCTCCGGATAGACAGCCGCGAGCCCGGCCGGCGCCACGCCGCCGCGGCGTACGGGTTGTCCGGGCCGGGCCCGGTCGGCGACGTCGACCGGTACCGGCCCCCGGGAAACGACAGCCCGCGGAGAGCGGAGAAAGCGGAGGAACGTCCGTGCAGCAGAACGAGATCGGCCGGCGGAGCCTGCTCGCCGGTGGACTGGCGGCCATCGCGACCACCACCGTCGCCACCCCCGCCCTCGCCGTCGAGGGGGAGCCGGCCGGTACCGCCACCACCACCCCGCAGGTCGAGGAGCGGCTCAAGGGTTACACCTACCCGCTGAGCGCGCGCGGCGTGGCCAACCTGGCCCCGGCCCCGCCGTGGCACTACGTCGGCGACATCGTGGGAGTCGAGTTCTGGACCACCGCGGCGGCCGCCGCGGCCTCGCTGCCCACCGGGCTGACCCCGGACCCGACCAGCTCGGGTCACGGGTACGCCCTCTTCATCGACTGGCAGTTCTCGGGTGAGCACGAGGAGTACCTCGACCCGGTGCGCAGCCAGTACGGCGAGTTCCTGGTCCTGCTCGACGCGGTCTGGCAGGGCACCCCGGTCGCCTGGTGCCCGTTCATCTACGTCGACAACGACGCCGCGCTCGCGCGGGGCTGGGTGCAGGGCTTCCCGAAGAAGCTCGGCGCGATCCACCAGACCCGGGCCTTCGCGGTGGAGAGCCAGGCCGCGCCGGCCGTGGGTACCGGCGGCAGGTTCGCCGCCAGCCTCTCGGCGGCCGGGCGCCGGCTGGCGGACGCGAGGGTGACGCTGGAGAAGACCGCGTCCACGATCCCGGCGCTGGGCCGGCCGATCGTCAACCTGCGGCACTTCCCACAGCTGCGCCTCGGCCAGTACGACAACCCCGCCGTCCACGAGCTGACCATGTCCATCCTGGACACGCCGAAGGTGGCGAACACCTGGACCGGTGCCGGTGAGCTGACCTTCTCGCCCGCGCCGGGCGAGGAGCTGGCGGACCTGGCGCCGCAGCGCGTCGGCGCGGGCTTCCGCGGCTCCCTCTCCTACACCGTCACCGATCTGCGCATTCTCGGCCAGTAGCGGGAGGAAGGGGCCCTGCCGAGGTACGGCGGGGCCCCAGCCCGGGCCGCCGGGTCGGCCGGTTCCGGCCACGACATCGGCGGCCCAGGTGGGGCGGTTTCGGTCGCGACGCCGGCGGGCCGACAGCATCGACGAGTTCCGGTAGGCTGTCCGGCGGTCTCCGCCAGGTGGCGTCCCGCCGGACGCCGGTGGTGGCCGCCGCCGAGGCCTGTCCCGCCGGGGCGGGCGGCCAACGAGAGGAAACGGCTTTCGTGCGCAAGACGGCTACCACCCGGCGCCGCGCGCTGGGCTTCATCGCGGCGCTGGTCGCCACGGCGATGGTCTTCGTTGGCACCCCCGCCGCACCGGCGACGGCCGCGCCCAAGCCGGCACCGGGGGACGAGGGCGGCACCAAGAGCCTGCGCGACGCGCTGGAGGCCGCCGCCCGGGGACACCTGGAGGCGAAGGCGAAGCTCGAAGCCTCGCAGAAGCGACAGGGCGAGCTCACGGCCGAGCTGCAACGGCTGGAGGCGCGGCTCACCGTACTCAGCGCGGAGGTCGGCGTGGTCGCCGCCGAGTCGTACCGGGTCGGCCGGCTCAGCGCCATGTCGATGCTGCTGAACAGCGGCTCGCCCGAGTCGTTCCTGGATCGGGTGGCCGGGCTGGACCTGATGGCGCAGCGCGACAGCCGGCGACTCGGCACGCTGCTGGCGACCCGGGAACAGGCCACCCGGGCCAAGGCAGCGATCGACAACGAGGTCAAGGAGCAGGGGCGGCAGCTCGCCGTACTGGCCAAGCGCAAGCAGGACGCCGAACGCGCGCTGGCCACCGTCGGCGGCGGCGCGGCCGGCGGCTTCATCAGCGCCAACTCGCCGCTGGCCAAGCCGGCGCCGCGCAACTCCGACGGCAGCTGGCCGAAGGAGTCCTGCACCATCGACGACCCGACCACCGACGGCTGCATCACGCCACGCACCCTGCACGCCTACAACGAGGCGCGGGCGGCCGGCTTCAAGCGGTACACCGCCTGCAAGCGCAGCGGCGGCGACGGCGAGCACCCCAAGGGGCGGGCCTGCGACTTCTCCGCCGCCGCGGGCGGGTTCGAGGACAAGAGCGCCACCGGCGGCGACCGGACGTACGGCAACAACCTCGCCGCCTTCCTCGTGAAGAACGCGAGCCGGCTCGGGGTGATGTACGTGATCTGGTACCGGCAGATCTGGATGCCGAGCACCGGGTGGCGGGCGTACAGCGGGGCCGGTAGCCCGGCGGCCGACCATACGAACCATGTTCATCTTTCGATGTTGTGACGTCACGCCACAGCCGCGCTGCGTAGCATCGCAGCGATGGACTCGCTACCGACGGGCGTGACGGACGCCCGACCGACAACCGAACACCAGGCCGGCGGCGTCCGTCCACTGCCGCTCGGTCTCGCCTCCACCCTGGTCTTCCTGGCCAGCGGCGCGGTACTGGTGCTGGAGACCGTCTCGCTGCGCCTCGTCGGCCCGTACCTCGGGGTGACGCTACAGGTCACCAGCGCGGTCATCGGCGTCGCGCTGGCGGCCATCGCGTACGGGGCGTGGCTCGGCGGCTGGCTCGCCGACCGACGGGACCCGCGGCCGTTGCTCGCGCCGGCGCTCGTGCTCAGCGGTATCGCCACCGCGGTCACCCTGCCCCTGGTGCGCTATGCCGGCGAGCTGCTCTCCGGCGGCGCGACCGGAGCGATCCTGCTGCTCACCGCGCTCGCGGTCTTCCTGCCGGCGGCGCTGCTCGCGGCGGTCACCCCGCTGGTGGTCAAGCTGCAGCTCGGCGACCTGCGCCGGACCGGGCAGGTGGTGGGGCGGCTCTCCAGCATCGGAACGCTCGGCGGCATCACCGCCACCCTGGCGACCGGATTCGTGCTGGTGGCCGCGCTCTCCACCACGGTCATCATGCTCGGCCTCAGCGCCCTGCTGGTGCTGGCCGGGATCGCGCTCGGGATCTACCTGCGCCGCCGGGACCGCACGGGCGTACCGGGGGCGTTGCGGTTGCGGGCCGGGCTGGTCGTGCTCGGGCTGGCCGGCGCGGGCCTGGCCGCCGTGGCGCCGAACCCGTGCGACGTGGAGACGGCGTACCACTGCGCCTCGGTCGAGGCCGACCCGGGGCGCCCGAGCGGACGGGTGCTGCGCCTCAACTCGGCCGAACACTCCTATGTCGACCTCGCCGACCCGAGGCACCTGCACTACGCGTACACGCAGTGGATCGGGGCGGTCACCGACGTGATGGCGCCGCCCGGCCGGCCGTTGGAGGCGGTGCACCTCGGCGGTGGCGGCTTCACCGTGCCCCGGTACCTGACCGCCACCCGCCCGGGCAGCGGCAACACCGTCTTCGAGATCGACGGTGGGCTGGTCGCCCTCGGCGAGCGGGAGCTGGGGCTGCGTCCCGGAGCGGACCTGCGCCCGGTGGTCGGGGACGCCCGGATGCTGGTGGGCCGGCGCGCCGGCGCCAGCGCCGACCTGGTCGTCGGCGACGCGTTCGGCTACCTCGTGGTCCCCTGGCACCTCGCCACCCGGGAGATGGCGGCCCAGATCCGGCGGGTGATCCGCCCGAACGGCCTGTACGTGCAGAACGTCATCGACCACCCGCCGCTGCGCTTCATCCGGTCCGAGCTGGCCACCGTGGCGGCCGAGTTCGCGCACGTCGCCCTGATCGCACCGCCGGCCGCGATCGCCGGCGAGCAGGGCGCCAACTTCGTGATCGTCGCCTCGCCGTCGCCGCTGCCGCTGGACGCGCTCCGGGCCCGGCTCACCGCCACCGTCACCGATCCGGTCACCCTGCTCGCGGGCGCACCGCTGGCCGAGTTCGTCGGCGACGCCCTGGTCCTCACCGACGAGTACGCCCCGGTGGACCAGCTGCTCGCCACCGCCTGATCCGCCGCGCCGGCCGGGGGCGCGACCGCCGGACCCGCCGCGCCGGCCGAGGGCGCGACCGCCTCCGGCGGCCCGGGCGCGGGTAGCCGTGACCGATTTCGAATGAGCAGGTGTCAAGCCGCCGGCCAGGGGCAATGAATCGCGTCATGGGTGGTGCGGGCGGTGCGGTGGAGATCGGCCCCCGGCTGCTCGGCGGGCGGTACCGCCTGGTCGAGCGGCTAGGTGCGGGCGGCATGTCGGTGGTGTGGCGCGGGTACGACGAGGTGCTGGGCCGGCAGGTGGCGGTCAAGGTGCTCGCCGACAGCCTCGCCAGTGACCGGTCCTTCCGGCACCGGATCAGGCTGGAGGCGCAGGCCGCGGCGCGGCTCTGCCACCCGAACATCACCAATGTCTACGACTACGGCGAGGCCGTCGAGGCCGGCGCGACCATCCCGTACGTGGTGATGGAGCTGGTCGGCGGGGAGTCCCTGGCGAGCCGGCTCGGTCGGCGGAACCGGCTGCCCTGGCGGGAGGCGGTGACCGCCTGCGCCGAGGTCGCGGCCGCGCTGGCCACCGCGCACGCCCGCGGCGTGGTGCACCGCGATGTCACGCCGGGCAACGTGATGCTCACCCGCACCGGCGCGAAGGTCGTCGACTTCGGCATCTCGGCGGTGGTGGGCGAGCGCGAGGCGGGACCGGACGGGCATCTGCTCGGCACCCCCGCCTACCTGGCCCCCGAGCGCCTGGAGGACGGGCAGGTCTCGCCCGCCACCGACGTCTACGCGCTGGGGCTGCTGCTCTACCGCATGCTGAGCGGCCGGCTGCCGTGGGACGCGAGCACCGGTACCGAGCTGCTCCGGGCCCACCTCTACCAGGATCCCGCGCCGCTGCCGCCGGTGGACGGGCTGCCCGAGGAGGTGGCGCGGCTCTGCGAGCGCTGCCTGGCCAAGGCGCCCGAGCAGCGGCCGGCGAGCGTCGCGCTCGCCCGTACGCTGGCCGAGGCGGCCGGCATCCTGGTGGCGCTGCCCGTGGCGGGCGACGCCACCACGGCCGCGGGGGCACCCGAGGCGGGCACCACCCTGCTGCCCTGGTCCGCCGAGACCGACACCCTGCCGCCGTCGCTCTCGCGGCGCGAGGCGACGGCCCGCCGGGAGGCGGTGGCGCGGCGTCGCCGCCGGGCCGAGGCGATGGTGGTCGGCGCCGGCCTGCTGGCGATCACCGGCCTGGTCTGGGCGGGCACCTCGCGTACGCCGTCGAGCGGCGGTGCCGAACCGGCCGCGGCCGACGCCGTTCCGGCGAGCTGCCGGGTCGAGTACGCGCTGCGCGAGGACTCCGGCAACGCCTTCGACGCGGAGCTGAAGGTGACCAACACCGGCCGTACGCCGCTGCGCGACTGGGAGCTGACCTTCGCGTTCCCGGGCGACCAGACGGTGCACGGGGGCAGGTCGGCGTACTGGAGCCAGCGCGGGCGCGACGTGACCGCCGAACCCGCGAGCGAGCAGTCCGAACTGCTGCCGGGTGCCTCCGCCGCGCTCGGGCTGACCGGCAGCTACGCGGGCGCCAACCCGCTCCCGGTGCGGTTCCGGCTCGCCGGGTCGGTCTGTGACGTCCAGGTCTCGGCCATGGCCGGCCGCCCGGCCCAGACGCCCGGTACCCGGGCCGTGGCGGCGGTGACCTCGCCCGCAGCGCCGGCCCGGGGCGGTACGGGCGCCGGGGAGCGGGCCGGGTCGCCGGGCGGGGGCGGCCCGAGCCGACCGAAGATCGGCGAGAAGAAGCCGGGTCCGCCGCCGCACGACGGACCGAAGGAGAAGGCGAAGGGCAAGGGCAGGGCGGACGACTGAGCCGCGGGTCGGCCGGCCGACCGGGGACCGGGGAGGCCGGACCGGCTCCTCAGCCGATCGCGGCGAAGCGCTGGACCTGCTCGATCGTCCCCTCGATCACCAGTACGCCGTCGCGCGGGATCACGGTTTCCGGACCGGCGTACTCGAACGGGCCGGTGGGGCTCTTCACCCCGACCACCACGACGCCGTACCGTTCCCGGAGCCCGATCTCGGCCAGCGACCGGCCGGCCACGCTGTCCGGCGCGCGGGTCTTGGCGATGGCGAAGTCCTCGCCGAAGTCGATGAAGTCGAGCAGGTTGCTGATGATCAGGTGCGCGACGCGCTCGCCCATCGCGGCCTCCGGGAAGATCACGTGTTGCGCGCCGACCGAGGAAAGGATGCGGGCATGCCGGGTGGAGGTGGCCCGGGCCCAGATCTGCGGTACGCCGATCTCGGCGAGCGCGAGCACGGTGAGGACGCTGGCCTCGACCCCGGCGCCGATCGCGACCACGACCCGGGGGAAGTCGCCGATCCCGAGCTGCCGCAGCGCGGCGTCGTCGGTCGAGTCGGCCTGTAGCACGTACGGGAGCCGGTGGGACCACCTGCGCACCAGCCGCGCGTCCTCGTCCACGGCGAGCACCCGGTGACCGAGGCGGGAGAGCGACTCGGCCACGTGGCCCCCGAACCGCCCCAGCCCGATCACGGCGACGTCGCCACCGACGCCGGGCCGGCCACCGCTAACCGGCAACGAGCCACCCCTGGGGGTGGGCGGTTCCCGGTCCGCGCCGTGGACGCGGGCGGTCCGGGGGCCGTTGGGCGCGATGCGCCGGAATCAGCCGATCCTGCACCCGCCCTGCTTACCACGGCGGGCCCGCAGCCACCTGGAACTTCCAGGAGGTTCACCCGCTGGACAGGTGACGACCGACCGAACGTCGACCTGAAAGGCTTGACTTTGGTCGATTTTCTTTCGAGACAGGAGCTGGCGTTGCGACGTACCCTTTCCGCTCTCGGCGTGGCCGGGGCGTTGCTCGCGACCGTCGCGGTGGCGCAGACCGTACCGGCGGCGGCGCAGGACGGCGACGAGCGTGACCGGACCGAGGCGAGGAACCGGTTGACGATCATCGCCCATCGCGGGGCGAGCGGCTACCGGCCCGAGCACACGCTGGCCGCCTACCGGCTGGCGATCCAGATGGGCGCCGACTTCATCGAGCCGGACCTGGTCTCGACCCGCGACGGCGTCCTGGTGGTACGGCACGAGAACGAGATCTCGGGCACCACCGACGTCGCGGCGCACCCGGAGTTCGCCGGCCGCCGTACCACCAAGACGATCGACGGCACCGCGCTGACCGGCTGGTTCACCGAGGACTTCACCCTCGCGGAGCTGAAGACGCTGCGGGCCAAGGAGCGGCTGCCCGAGGTGCGCCCGACCAACACCGTCTACGACGGCCAGTTCGAGATCCCCACCTTCCAGGAGGTCCTCGACCTGGCGCGCGGCGAGAGCCGGCGGCTGGGCCGCACCATCGGCGTCTACCCCGAGACCAAGCACCCGACCTACTTCCAGTCCATCGGGCTGCCGCTGGAGGAGCCGCTGGTACGGGTGCTCCGGCGCAACGACCTGACCAGCCGCAAGGACCCGGTCTTCGTCCAGTCGTTCGAGACGGCGAACCTGCGCAAGCTCAGCAGGCTGACCGACGTACGGCTGGTCCAGCTGCTCGACGCCACCGGCCAGCCGTACGACTTCACCGTCTCCGGTGACAGCCGTACGTACCAGGACCTGGTCAGGCCCGAGAACCTCAAGTGGATCAGCACGTACGCCGACGGCATCGGTGCCAACAAGAACCTGCTGGTGCCCCGGGACGCGGCCGGCAAGCTGCTCGCCCCGACCGAGGTGGTACGGGACGCGCACCGGGCCGGGCTGATCGTGCACGCCTGGACCTTCCGCGCCGAGAACCAGTTCCTGCCGCTGGACTTCCGGGCCGGTACCGACCCGAACGCCCGCGGCGACATCACGGCCGAATACCTGCTCTTCTACGGCCTGGGCCTGGACGGCGTGTTCAGCGACTTCCCGGACGCGGCGGTGGCCGCCCGCGCGGGCCTCGCGCGCTCCTGACCCACGGGACGCGTCGGCGGGCCGCCCGGTACACGGGCGGCCCGCCGACGCGGTACCGGCGGCCCGCTTGTCGATTTTGGGCGGTCAGCAGGGCAAACGCCCGTCTGGCGTGATACGACTGCACCGACGAGCGATGCGGGTCGGTGGGACGGGCGGGCATGGGAACGAGTCGGTACTCCCCGCTGATCCGGGACCCGGGACGGCCGCAGCGGGCCACCCACGTCGAGCTCTTCTACGACCTGGTCTTCGTCTTCATCCTCGCCCGGCTCTCCGAGGTCCTGATCCAGGACCTCACCCCGTTCGGGGCGTACCAGGCGCTGCTGTTGCTGCTCGCCATCTGGTGGGTCTGGTCGTACACCAACCTGGCGACCGACACGCTGAACTCGGAACGCCCGGCGGTCCAGCTGATCGTCATCGGCATCATGTTCGGCAGCCTGCTGATGTCGACCGCCGTGCCGGACGCGTTCACCAATCGCGCGATGCTCTTCGTCTCCGCGTACGTCGGCATCCACCTCGGACGCAGCATCGTGCTCGCCGTGCTCCTGCGTGGACACCGGCTGCGGCGGCGGCCGCTGCGAGGGATCTTCTGGTTCGGACTCTCCGGGGCGATCTGGTTCGCCGGAGCGGCCACGCCGAGCGCGGCCGCCCGGGCCGTGCTCTGGACGGTGGCGCTCGCCCTGGACTACGTCGCGCCGGTCTTTCGCTGGCCCACGCCCTTCATCGGGCGCTCGCAGGAGTGGGAGTGGAACGTGGCCGGCGAGCACCTCGCCGAGCGGTACCGGCAGTTCATCATCATCGCGCTCGGCGAGACGATCGTCATCACCGCCCGTACCTTCCGCAGCAGCGACTACAGCCTGCACCGCGGGCTCGCCTTCGTGGTCGCGTTCGCGATGACCGTGCTGCTCTGGTGGATCTACTTCTACCGGACCCGGGAGAAGCTCGGCACGGCGGTCACCACCTCCCGCGACCCGGCCCACGAGACCAAGTGGGCCGGGTACGCCCACCTGGTGATGGTCGCCGGCATCGTGCTCACCACCGTGGGCGACGAACTCATCATCAACCACCCGCTCGGGCACACCAGCATGCCCTGGATCGCCGTGATCGTCGGCGGCCCGGCGCTCTTCCTCATCGGGCGAGCGCTGCTCGGGCACGAGGTCTTCGTGCACGTGGCCCACCCCTGGGTGATCGGCACGGGGGTGCTCCTGGTGATGTCGCCCGCGATGATCATGTTGCCGCCGCTCGGGGTCGCCGCCACCGCCGTGGCCGTGGTCTTCGGCATCGTGCTGGCCGATGCGATGAGCGGCCGGGAGGCGGCCGGCATGGGCCGCGTCGGGCCGGACCAGGGCTGACCGGTCCGACCCGGTACCCGGGCGTCCCACGGTCGCTCCCCGGGTTGTCTCACGGTCGCTCCCGGTGTCCGGTGGCCGCCCGGTGCCGGGTCGCGGCGGTCGGTTCAGTCGTAGTGCTGGACGCGGGGCCAGAGCTCCCGCCAGCTCCGCGCCGGTTCGCGGCACACCACGATCGGCCGGTCCTGCTCCTCGTTCTCCACGCCGAGACCGTTGTCGAGCCGCCCCACGAGGGCACACCGGGCGAAGAAGGGGCTCAGCTCGCCCGGCTCGCCGATGCCGACCCCGAGCACCACCGTCGCCTCCGGGGGCGGCGGCCCCTGGTACCAGAGTTCGTTGTGGCCGCTGTAGACCGTCGGCAGCCGGTCCTCGGCGAACCGGCGCAGCGCGCCCGCCTCGCCGTAGTTGCCGGTCAGGACGACGGTGTGCGGGCGGTCGGCGGCGGGCAGTGCCGCGTACGCCCGGACCACCTGGTCGGCGTAGGCCGGCCAGCCGACCGAGTCGCGCGCCGTCTGGTTCATGGCCGGGATCGGGGTCGTACCGAGGTCGGCGATCGGCACCAGCGGCAGCGCGACCAGCGCGTTCGCCGCCGCGTTGAGCCCCACCGCGGCCAGCACCAGCCCCAGTCGCGCCGCCCGCCGGCCCCGCCCGATCCAGTCGGCGGTGACCACGCAGCCGGCGGCGAAGAGCGCGGCCAGCAGCCCGAACGGGTAGTAGGCCTGCCCGCCCAGGACGAGGACGAGGACGCAGATCAGCAGGTACGCGACGGCGAGGAAGCGCACCGGTCGCCACCGCGGCCGGCGCAGGAGCCCGACCAGGCCGGCGACCCAGACGGCGACCAGCGGCGGCCCGATCAGGATGAGCTGGAACGGTACGAGGAGGATCCGGGAGTCGTCGCCCTTGTCCTGCGCGATCGCCCCCGCCATTCGCGCCTGCGGCAGCTCGTGGGTGAGCTGGTAGACGATGTTCGGCGCACCGACCAGCAGCGCCAGCGCGATGCCGCCGAGCAGCCAGCGGTCGACCAGCGCCCGGCGCGGGCCCAGCGCCAGCAGCCCGACGCCGAACCCGACCAGCAGGAGCACCACGAGCAGCTTGTTGTAGAGCCCGAACCCGACGACGGCCCCGGCCGCCAGCCACCAGCGTGGCTCGTCGCGCAGCAGGGCCCGGGCGGCGAAGAGGATGACGGCGAGCCACACCGCCAGGTCGACCGTGGCGGTCAGCAGGACGTGTCCGAAGATCAGGGTGCCCGCGGCGGTGCCGAGCCCCAGCGCGGCCAGCGTCTGGGCGAGGGCGCCGCCGTCCAGCTCGCGGGCGAGCAGGGCCGCCAGCAGTACCGCGATCAGCACGCAGATCGTCGCCGGTAGCCGCAGCGCCCAGAGCGAACCGTCCGAGAGCACGTCCGTCAGCCTCGCCAGCAGCGGCGTGAGCGGCGGCTGGTCCCGGTACCCCCACGCCGGCCGCAGCATCAGGAAGTACAGCTCGTCGCGGTGGTAGCCGTAGCCGCCGTTGGTGGCGAGCAGCAGGGCCGCGAGCAGCGCGGTGACCGCGCCGACCGGCCGCCAGGCCACCGGGGCGAGACCGCCGGAGGCGCCACCGGCGCCGGGTCGGGTCGCGGGTACGTCGTGCCGGGCTAGCGCCATGGCGGGCACCGTACCGCCGTCAGGTCGACGGCGGGTCATCGTGCGCGCACGCATATGCGCTACCGGTGAGCATGCGCCCGCGTACGACTGTCCACTTGTGTCGTTCCGGCCAGATCGACCCGCGTGGGCCAGGGCATAGACTGCCCCACTGCGCGCGCGCCTGCCGGGGGCGCGGAATCGTGGAGCTTAGGGATGACCTTGTTGGAAATCTTGATCTTGTTGATCTGTCTCCTCGTGGTGGTCGGCGGGGTCGCGATCGCGATCGTGTTCATCGTCCGTGCGTCGCGGTCGAAGCCGGTGCCGCCCCACGCCCAGCCCCTGCCGCCGTATCCGCCGGCCGGGCCGCAGCATCCGCCGGCCGGTCCGCCGTATCCGCCCTCGGGGCCGCAGTACCCGCCGGCCGGTCCGCCGTATCCGCCCGCGGGGCCGCAGTACCCGCAGGGCGCGCAGTATCCGCAGAGCGGGGCGCAGGCCCCGTTCCCGGCGGGGCAGTACCCGGCGACCGGCGGCGGGCCGTACCCGCCGGGGCAGCCGCCCGCGCCCGGCCAGCCGCCGTACCCGCCGCAACCTCCGGCGCCGGGAGGGTACCCGCAGCAGCCGACGTACCCGGCGCCGCCGGTCTCCGGACCGCCGCAGCCGCCCGTCTCGGGACCGCCGCAGCCGCCGGCCGGCTGAGCGGCCGACCGGGCCCGACGGCCCTCGGGCGTCCCGGGGGCCCGTACCCGGCTGCCGTCCGTACCGGGTGGACGGACGGCGAGGTGGCGTTGGCTACCTACCGTCTGTGCCATGAGTTACGAGCCGATCACCGTACCGCCGTCGCGCGGCCCGAACCGCGGCTTTCGTACCGTCCTGATCGTCGTCGCGATCGTGCTGGTCCTCTGTTGCGGGGGCGGGACGGTTGCCGGTTTCGTACTGTTCCGCACGGGCGCGGAACTCGGGCCGGCGCGGGAGACGACGGTCGGGTACCTGGACGCGCTACGGGCCGGCAACTATCCGGGAGCGTACGCGCGGCTGTGCGCGCGGGCCCGGGAGCGGACGAGCCAGGACGAGTTCACCCGCGTCCAGTCCGCCCAGCCCAGGATCAGCGACTACGAGATCGTCGGCCTGAACCTCTCCAGGACCAACCGGGGAGTCGGCGGAACCGCCTCGGTACGCCTGACCCGGCAGGGCGGTGGCGAGCTGACGCAAATGATCAGCCTGGTGAAGGAGGGCGACCACTGGCGGGTCTGCCCCTGACGAACCGGCGGGCCGCGCCGTGGTCGTGCGGTGGTCGCGCGGCCTCGGCGGGTCTCCGAGGGGACGATGCCCCACCGCGTCGGTCCCGGCGGCGCACTCCCAGCGATTTCTCAGCTCCCGGGTATGCAATGTTTGGCGGCGCGGCGCCCGTCAGGAAGAGGTGGACCCAGGCCGGCGCCACCCGTCGTCGGTCGGCGGGATCGCCGTCTGGAAAGGACAAGCTGATGGTGCGGTACGAGGCGCCGCCCGTTCCGCGACGCTCCGGAGCCGGCTCCTCGGCGAAGCGTGGTGGCGGGCGCTCGGCTGGCACGGGCGGCCGGCGGGCCGGCGTGAAGGGCCGCAAGACCGGCCGGACGCCGGGGTGGGCGCGCTGGTGCCTGCTCTTCGGGGCGCTGCTGCTGGTGCTCAGCGGCGGCAGCCTGGTCGGGGCGAAGGCGTTCCTGGCCAGCGCGACCGGGAGCGTGACCCAGCAGAACCTGCTGGGTGCGGCCAACGCGGAGCGCCAGCACGTGACCATCAAGGGTGCGAAGAACATCCTGCTGGTGGGGCTGGACACCCGCCCGGGGCAGGACCCGAGCAAGCTCACCCGGTCGGATTCGATCATTCTGCTGCACGTCTCGGCGAGCCACGACCAGGCGTACCTGATCTCCCTGCCCCGGGACAGCTACGTGACCATCCCGAAGTACAACAACGGGGCGGTGCCGTACCCGGGAGGTACCAACAAGATCAACGCGGCGTTCGCGTACGGGAGTCGGGGCCTGACCGGTGCGTCCGCCCTGTCGCACGGCTTCGAGCTGCTGTCGCTGACCATCAAGAAGCTGACCGGGATCACCCCCGACGCGGGCGCGATCATCGATTTCCAGGGCTTCAAGAAGGTGGTCGACGTGCTCGGCAAGGTCTGCATGTACGTCGACGAGGACACCACGTCCATCCACATCGGGCACGACAGGACGGGCGCGTTCGCGGCCCCGTACAAGATCAATCCCGACGGCACCCTCAACCACAAGATCAGCGGGGTGACCCCGAACATCTACAAGAAGGGGAACCACTGCTTCACCCCGACCGAGGCGCTGGACTTCGTACGCCAGCGTGACCTGCTCGCGAACAAGGACTTCGACTACGGCCGACAGCGCCACCAGCAGCAGTTCGTCAAGGCGGTGCTCAAGAGCGTCCTCGACAACGGGTTCGACTCGCCGACGAAGCTGCCGAGCCTGCTCTCGGCCGTGGGCAAGACGATGACGGTCGACAGCGGAGGCATCCCGCTGGAGGACTGGGCCTTCGCGATGCGCAACCTGGACCCGGCCAAGATGGCGACGATCAAGGTCAACAACGGGCACTTCAACAGCCGTTCCGTACCGGGCATTGGCAGCGTGGAGATCCTCGACGCCACCAGCATGCGCCTGCTCAACGACGCCCGCGACGACCGGGTCGACGCCTTCGTCCAGGCCAATCCGGGCTGGGTCGCCACGAGCTGAGCCGATCCGGGCCGGGTCGCCACGAGCCGACCGTCGGCGGGGACGGATCGGGGTCCGCCTCGTCCGCCCCGCCCGCCGCCGGTGACCCGGGCGACACGAAAGATCGCGTTCGCCGCCAATTCGCCTGACCGCCCCCGTCCGGGCTTAACCTGCGCGTCATGTCCCGCTATCCCGCATACCGGCGCTTATCCAGATCGCTCGGGCTCATCGGCGTGCTCGCCGTGGTCGCCGCGCCACTGGGTACGTCCCCGGCCGCCGTTGCCGGCACCGCCCCGACCCAAATCGCCGCCGCCTCCGCACCGGGCGGCCATGACCACGGCCACGACGAGGGCGTCCGCCCGCCGAGCGGACCGATCCAGCCCGCCGCCGCCGACGACGGCGCACTCGTCACCGCCGCGGCCCCCACGGCCGACGCCACCACGGTCCAGGTCGGCCACAGCACCGAGGAGATCGCCCCTCGGGTCTCGCTGACCCGGGACCGCAGCTACGACAGCCTCGGCTTCGTCGACAGCTTCCTGCTCACCGCGGACCTCGACGGGCCGACCAGGCCGAAGCTGCTCGCCGACAGCGTCAGCGGTCCGACCCGCCCCACCGAGCTGGCGGACGCCGCGCACGCCGTCGCCGCCACCAACGGCGACTTCTTCGCCATCAACGAGACCAACGCCCCGATCGGTGGCGCCGTCCAGGACGGCGAGCTGCTCAAGGCCGACCGGTCGGGCAGCGACACCGTCGGCCTCGACGCGGCCGGCATGGGCCAGATCGCCAAGCTGTTCCTGGAGGGGAGCGCGACCGTCGGCGGGCACCGCTTCGACCTCGGCGGGCTCAACAGCAACGACGCCCCCGCCAACTCGGCGGTCCTCTACACCCCGAAGTGGGGGCCGGGTGACCGCGGCTACGTCGGCACCAGCGGGTCCGTGGCCGAGATCGTCGTGACCCGGGGCAGGGTCAGCGAGGTCCGGCGCGCGAAGACCGCCACCCCGGTACCGGCCGACGGGTACGTGATCCTCGCCAACGGCACCCTCGCCGACGAACTCGCCACCGTGGCGCCCGGTACGCCGGTGACGGTCGACTACCACGCCCGCACCGACGCGCCCAGCCCGTACTCGCTGGCGCTCGGCGCGCACGAGGTCCTCGTCCGCGACGGCGTGGTACCGCCGATCGACCCGGGCGACGCCAACAACGTGGCGCTCAAGCCGCGTACCGCGATCGGCTGGACCGCGGACCGCAAGCTGCTGCTCTACGTGGTGGACGGCAGCTCCAGCCGTTCGCGCGGCCTGACCGTGCTGGAACTCGCGAACCGGATGAAGGCCGCCGGCGCGCGCGACGCCGTGATGCTCGACGGCGGCGGGTCGACGCAGCTGGTGACCCGGCAACCGGGCGACGCCGCGGTCGGCGTCACCAACGTGCCGTCGGACGGTGGGCAGCGTCCGGTGCCGAACGGGGTGGGGCTCGTGCCGCCGAAGGGATCCGGCAAGCTGCGCGGCATCGACGTGCGGCTGCGCTCGGACCGCGTCTTCCCGGGCCTGTCCCGGGATGTCTCGGCGGCCGGGTACGACGAGACGTACGGCCCCGCGAAGCTGTCGAAGGTGCGCTGGCAGTCGGTACCGGGCAGCCTGGTCAAGCCCGACGCCCAGCACATCCTGCGCGGCTCGCACAGCGGCAGCGGTTCCCTCGTCGCCGTCGCCGGCGGGATCCGGCAGCGGGTCCCGCTGCGCGTGCTCGGCCCGCTCGACCGGCTGGAGGCCGACGTCACCGCGCTCGCGCTCTCGGCGGGCGACCACCGCGACGTGACCGTGACCGGCGTCGACGCCGAGGGCTTCCGCGCGCCGATCGAGCCGCGCGACGTCCGGCTCGACTACGACGGCTCGGTGCTGGAGGTCAGCGCCCGGCCGGACGGAACCGTACGCATCGCCGGGCGGCCCGAGGGCGACGGCAAGGGCAGCGTGCTGACCGCCACCGTGCAGGGGCACGTGCTGCGGATCCCGGTCACCGTCGGCCTGGCCGACCAGCCGCTGGAGTCGCTGTCCGACGCCACGAAGTGGTCCGCGCTGGCGGTGAAGGCGACGGCGAGCGTCGCCGGCGTCGACACCAGCGACCGGCCGGGCGCGCCAGCCGGGGAGCGGGGGCTCCGGCTCGGCTACGACTTCACCAACCAGCCCGCCGGCACCTCGGCCGCGTACGCCGTGGCGAAGACCCCGCTGGTGCTGCCGGCGGGGGCGCAGCGGCTGGCCCTCTGGGTCAAGGGCGACGGGCACCGGCACTGGCTGCGCGCCATGATGGCCGCCCAGGGCTCGACCAACGTGCCGTTCACCTTCGCCACGGAGGTCGACTGGACCGGCTGGAAGCGGGTCGAGGGGCTGATCCCGAGCGGGTTCAGCGCGCCGATCACGCTGAGCCGGATCTACCTGGTGGAGACCGACGGCAACCGGCGCGACGCCGGTCAGATCGACCTCGCCCTGCTCGACGCGCGGGTCGGCGTCGCGCTGACCGTGCCCGACGAGCCGGACCAGCCCGACCCGGCCGTGTTGGAGCAGACCGGCGGCACGGCGCCGGCCGGGCGCCGGGCCTGGAAGTTCGCCGTCCTCTCCGACACGCACGTCAACGCCGACGGCGGCACCACCTCGTACGGCTACACGCAGACGGCCCGGGCGCTCGACGAGATCGCGGCGGCTCGGCCCGATTTCGTGCTGCTCTCCGGCGACGGCGTGGACACCAACCGGCCGGCGGACTTCGCGCTCTTCCAGCAGTTGCTCGCCACCCGCCTGCCCGCCGACATCCCGTTCTACTGGGCGGTCGGCAACCACGAGTCGGGCGCGACCGCGACCGGCACGCTGGATCAGTTCGTCGCTTCCACCGGGCGCCCGACCCGCCAGGTCTTCGACCGCAACGGCACCCGGTTCATCCTGCTCAACAGCACCCTCGGGTCGCTTCGACGCTCCGACTGGTCCCAGGTGCCGTGGCTGCGGGAGCAGCTCGACCGGGCCGCGACGGACCGCTCGGTCTCGTCGGTGGTCGTGGCCACGCACCACCCGGTGCTCGACCCGACCGGCACGGGCTCGTCGCAGCTCTCCGACCCGTACGAGGCGCAGCTGCTGGAGCAGTGGCTGGCCGGGTTCCGGGCCAGCTCGGGCAAGCAGGTCGCGCTCGTGACCGGGCACGCCCACACGGCACACGTACGCCGCGCCGACGGGGTGCTGGAGTTCAACGCCCCGGTCGTCGGCAAGGTCCCGTACGGCGACGCCGGGCACGGCGGCTTCGCGGCCTGGTCCCTGGTCACGCTCGACCCGGACCGGGCGCGGGTGGACCCGGACCGGCCGGACCCGGCGGGGCTCGGCTGGTTCCAGGCGGACGTGCGCCCGGTGCTCACCCGGGTCGAGCTGCACGCCCCGGCGACGCTGACGGTCGGCGGGAGCGAGCCGGTGTACGCCGACGCGATCGACGCCGGGCAGAACAACCGGATCGTCCCGATGCGCTACCCGATGTCGGTGACCTGGAGCGGTGACCGGACCCTCGCCGTGGTCGAGGACGACCGGGCCCTCGCCGAGGCGCGCCGGCAGCGCCGGGTCGTGGCGGTGCTCGACCTGCGTACCGGCCGGCTGACGGGCATCCGCCCGGGCACCGGCACGCTCACGGTCCAGGCCGGCGCGTTGCGGGCCACCGGCACGGTCCGGGTGGGCTGAACCGGCCTGACCTGTGGCGCCATCTCCAGCGCCAGCGGCCCGCGCACGTCGACCGGCCCCGTCGAGCCTCCGCTCGGCGGGGCCGGTCCGGTTCGGTGGGTACCGGCAACACACGTCCGCCCCGGCAGCCGGCCCCTGGCGGGCGGACCACCCGGCCGCCCCGGTTTCTCCTTACATCCGACCGCCGTTACTTGTGGCTTTCGGCCACATAGCCCGTGCGTGACGTCACTCCTAGCGTGGGCCGACAACGAGTTCTCGCGGCAGCGAACGTTCGCGGCACCCAGTTCCCCACCACCGAGTTTTCCCACCACCTGCGACGTGGAGTGATGATGACGGTCCGGATGACCCGGCGGGCGTTCGTCGCCGCCGCCAGCATGATGGCCACGGCGCTGGTCGCCACCGCCTGTGGCAGCCCACAGGAGGCCGCCACCGGCGGGGGCGACGACAGCGCCCCGGTCAAGGTCGGTCTGGTCTACTCCCAGTCGGGAGCGCTGGCCAGCTACGGCAAGCAGTACATCGAGGGCTTCAAGGCCGGACTGTCGTACGCGACCAAGGGCACCAACAAGGTGGGCAAGCGTACGGTCGAGGTCACCGAGATGGACGACGCGGGCGATCCGGCCAAGGCGGTCTCGGCGGCGAAGGACCTGATCGGCAAGGGCTACCAGATCCTCGCCGGGTCGACCGCCTCCGGCGTGGCGCTCCAGGTGGCGCCGATCGCCGCCCAGAACAAGGTGCTCTTCATCTCCGGGCCGGCCGCCACCGACGCCGTCACCGGCGCCAACAGGTACACCTTCCGCTCGGGCCGGCAGTCGTACCAGGACGTGCTCACCGCGAAGTCGTTCATCGGCGACGCCGCCGGCAAGAAGGTCGTCGTCTTCGGCCAGGACAGCGCGTTCGGCAAGAGCAACGTCGACGCCGTCAAGGCGGTGATCGGCGGCGCCGGCGCCACCGTGACCAGCGTGCTCGCCCCCGCCAGCGCCACCGACTTCACCCCGTTCGCCAGCCAGCTCACCGCGGCCAAGCCCGACCTGCTCTTCGTCGCCTGGGCCGGCACCACCGCCCCGGCCATGTGGCAGACGCTGGACCAGCAGGGCGTACTGACCTCCACCACGGTCGTCACCGGGCTGGACATCCGCGCCTCCTGGCCCACCTTCGGCGCGGCCGGTAGCAAGGTCTCGTTCCTCTCGCACTTCTTCGACGGCGCCGCCGACAACGACGCCGCGAAGGCCGCCAAGGCCGCGGTGCCCGGCGGGGTGCTCGACCTGTTCCACCCCGACGGCTTCACCGCCGCGCAGATGATCGTGCGGGCGGTCGAGCAGGGCGGCGACGACGTCGACAAGATGGTGACCGCGCTGGAGGGCTGGAGCTTCGACGGCGTCAAGGGCAAGGAGACGGTACGCGCCGAGGACCACGCGCTGCTCCAGCCGATGTTCCAGGCCAAGCTGACCGGCGGCGGCGACGCCGTCAAGGCCGAACTCCAGAAGGCGCTGACCGCCGACGAGACCGCCCCGCCCGCCGTGGCGATGAAGGGCTGAGCAAGGTGCTGGCCACCCGTGGTCTGACCTGGCGGATCGGCGAGGTCGCCATCGTCGACGGCGTCGACCTGGAGCTGGCACCGGGGGAGTTCCTCGGCGTCATCGGGCCGAACGGGGCGGGAAAGACCTCGCTGTTCAACCTGATCTCCGGGCTGCGCCGGGCCACCGGCGGCACGGTACTGCTCGACGGGCGGGAGATCGGGCAGCTTCCGCCGTACCGCCGGGCCCGGCTCGGACTCGGGCGTACCTTCCAGTCCTCCTCGGTCTTCGGCTCGCTCTCCGTACGGGAAAACGTCCGGCTCGCCGTGCAGGCCCGGCGGGGCGGGTCGATGCGGCTGTGGCGGCGGGCGGCGGCCGACCGGGACGTGGTCGCCGCCGCCGACCGGGCCCTGGCGCGGGTCGGCCTCGACCACCGCGCCGAGGCGCTGGCCGGCACCCTGGCGCACGGCGAGAAGCGGAAGCTGGAGATCGCCCTGCTGCTCGCCGGGGAACCGCGGGTGATGCTGCTGGACGAGCCGATGGCCGGGGTGAGCGCCGAGGACGTGCCGGAGCTGGTCTCCGTGATCAAGTCGTTGACCGTCGACAGTGAACGGGCCGTACTGATGGTGGAGCACCACATGGACGTCATCCTGGAGCTGGCCGACCGGATCGCGGTGATGCACCACGGCGCGCTGCTCGCCTGCGACACCCCGGAGACGGTGATGGCCAACCCCACGGTGCAGGAGGCGTACCTGGGGGAGGAGCTGTGACCGAGCCGGTCCTCACCGTCGCCGACCTGTCGGTACGCATCGCCGGGCTGCACATCCTGCAGGGCGTCTCGTTCGAGGTCGCGCCGACCGGCGTGACCGTGCTGCTCGGGCGCAACGGCGTCGGCAAGACCACCACGCTGCGGGCCGTGGTCGGGCTGACCCCGCGCAACGGCGAGGTACGCGGCACCGTCCGGATGGGAGGCGAGGACCTGCTGGCCCAGCCCACCCACCGGCTCGTGCGCGGCGGCCTCGGCTACGTACCGGAGGACCGCTGCGTCTTCGCCGGGCTCACGGTCGCGGAGAACCTGCGGCTGGCCGAGCGGCGCGGCACCACCCCGGCGTACGACCGGGTCTACGAACTCTTCCCGGAGCTGGACCGGCGCGGCCGCCAGCGGGCCGGCTCGCTCTCCGGCGGGCAGCAGCAGATGCTCGCCATCGGGCGGGTGCTGCTCGGCGACAACAGGCTGCTGCTGGTCGACGAGCCGACCAAGGGGCTGGCGCCGAAGGTGGTCACCGAGGTCGCCGAGGTGCTGGAACGGGTCGCGGCGACGGTACCGGTGCTGCTGGTGGAGCAGAACCTCGCCGTGGTGCGCCGGCTGGCCCGCGCGGCGGTGGTGCTGGCGGCCGGCCGGGTCGCCTGGTCCGGCGACGCGGGGGAGCTGCTGCGCTCGACCGCACTGACCAGGTCGCTGCTGGGCGTCGGAGTGGCGAGCGGAGAGGTGGCCGCGTAGTGGGCACGATCGTGTTGTTGACGCTGACCGGGCTCGGGCTGGCCGCGCTCTACTTCCTGGTCGCCTCCGGACTGTCCCTGGTCTTCGGCCTCGCCGACGTGCTGAACTTCGCCCACGGGCTCTTCCTCTCCGTCGGTGCGTACGCCACCTGGTGGGCGGCGGGGCACCTGCCCGGCGCCGGCCCCGGCGGGTTCGGCTTCGTCGTGGCGGTCGCCTTCGGCGTGGCCGCCGGCGCGGTGGTCGGGATGCTGGTCGAGCTGGTCATGATCAGGCCGCTCTACTCGCGCACCATCGAGCAGGTTCTCGTGACGGTCGGGCTCTCGCTGGCCGGCGTGGCGCTGTTGCAGGCCACCTGGGGTGCCGACGCCCGGCCGTTCCCGCGCCCGAGGTGGACCACCCAGGTCACCTCGGTGCTCGGCGCGAAGGTACCGAACTCGGGCCTGCTGCTGGTCGTCGCCGCGGTCGTGGTGCTCGCCGCCCTGCTCGGCTTCCTCCGCTACACCCGGTACGGGCTGGTGATCCGGGCCGGGGTGGAGAACCGCGAGATGGTGACCGCGCTCGGCATCGACGTACGGAAGGCGTTCACGCTGGTCTTCGCGATCGGCGGGGCCGCCGCGGCGCTGGCCGGGGCGCTCGGCGGGGTTTACTTCGGTTCCGTCTCGCCCGGCCAGGGCGGGTCGCTGCTCATCTTCGCCTTCATCGTGGTGGTGATCGGCGGGATGGGCTCGGTCGTCGGCTCGGCGTACGCGGCCGTCGCCGTCGGCCTGCTCCAGCAGTTCGTGAACTACTACGGGACCTCGGGCGCCGGGGACATCTGCGTGGTCGCGCTGCTCGCGATCGTGCTGCTGCTCCGCCCGCAGGGGATCGCCGGAAAGGCGGCCACCGCATGAGCCAGGTAGAGACGCCGGCCGCCTCGTCCGCGACGGCGGCGGAGCCGGTACCGGCGGTGGCGCCCCGGAGCCGGTGGGCGGCCGTACGCCCGTTCCTGCCGCTGGTCGCCCTGGTGGTGTTCGCCGCCCTGCCCTATTCGAGCCTGAGCATCCCCGGCGTCTTCGACGGGGCGCTCAACCAGCCCGGCACCCTGCAACTGCTCGCGATCTGCCTGGTCTTCGGCGGGCTCGCGGCCAGCTACGACCTGCTCTTCGGCCGGACCGGCATGCTCTCCTTCGGGCACGCCCTCTACTTCGCCGCCGGCGTCTACGGCACCGACATCCTGATCACCAAGGTCGGGCTGCCGCTGTGGCAGGCGGCGCTGTTGGCGATCGCCGGCGGGGCGATCCTGGCCGGGCTGCTGGGAGCGGTGGCGCTGCGTACCGCCGGCATCGCCTTCGCGATGGTGACGCTCGCCTTCGCCCAGGTCGGCGCGATCCTGGTGGCCCGCGACTTCGGCGGCCTGACCGGGGGCGAGGAGGGGCTGCCGCTGGACGTCTCCGGCCTGCCGGCCGCGCTGGTCGGCGTCGCGAACACGGTGAACCTCTACTGGCTGGCCCTCGCCTTCCTGGTGCTGGTCGTCCTCGTGGTGCACCGGGTGGCGAACTCGCCGACCGGCCGCGTACTGGCCGGGCTGCGCGACGACGAGCGGCGGATCGGGGTGCTCGGGCTGGACCCGTACCGGTTCAAGCTGGTCGCCTTCGTCCTGGCCGGTACCCTCGCCGCCACCGGCGGGGTGGTCTACTGCCTCATCGTGGGCGGCGCCTCGCCGCACGTCACCTCCTCCGACCTGACGCTGTCGCTGCTGGTCATGGTGGTGCTGGGCGGCCCGGGTACGCGCTGGGGCCCGGTCCTCGGCGGGGTCCTCTACACCTACCTCGACCACCGGCTGACCGCGTTCGGCTCCTCGTCGGCGGTGGACGCGCTTCCCGGGGTGCTCAGCGGGCCGCTCTCCCAGCCGCTCTTCGTGCTCGGCACGGTCTTCATCCTGGCGGTCTACTTCTTCCCGGGCGGTTTGGCCGGCCTCGCCGCCCGGCTCGGCCCGCTGCGCCAGCTCGGTGCGTCCGCCCGTCGCGACAAATACCGAGAATGAGTGGCTGTCCCGCACCGGATAGCCACTCATTCTCGGTATTTGTGCCGTTCGCGGCGGCGCCCGCAAGGTCGCGGCGGCGCCCGTCAGCCCCGATGCCGGCCCGGCAGCCCGAGGGCGAGCAGCGCGCCGACGGCGACGACGGCCGCGCCGACCAGCACCGCCGGCTCCAGCCCGGCCACGAAGGAGTCGCCGCTGGTGTAGTCGCCCCGGCTCGCGAAGACCGAGGCGAGCACGGCGACCCCCACCGCCACGCCGAGTTCGCGGATCGTGTTGCTGGTGCCGGAGGCGACGCCCCGGGACTCGGCCGGCACGCTACTGAGCGTGACGGTGCTCAGCGGCGCGAACGTGAGCCCCATGCCGATGCCGGCCAGCGCGAGCGGGACGACCATCGTGGCGTAGTCGGCGTCGGCGGTGCTGACCAGGGCGAGCCAGCCGAGGGCGGCGGCGAGCAGCACCTGCCCGGTGACGACCAGCGACCGGGCGCCGACCCGGCCGACCAGCAGCCCGGCGGTCGGGGCGACCACCATGGGCGCCATCGTCCAGGGCATCGTCCGTACGCCCGCGCCGAGCGGGTCGTAGCCCTGCGCCACCTGGAAGTACTGGGCGAGCAGGAAGACCGAGCCGAAGACGCCGAGCGAGAAGGCGAACGACACGGCGTTGACGAGGCTGAACGCGCGGGAGCGGAAGAGCCGCAACGGCAGCATCGGGGCGGGGGCGCGCCGCTCCCAGAGCACGAAGGCGCCGAGCAGCACGACTCCCGCGGTGATCGCGCCCAGCACCCGGCCGGAGGTCCAGCCGTGGTCCTGGCCGTGCACGATGCCCCAGATCAGCGCCAGCATGCCGGTGGCGGAGAGGACCAGGCCGACCGGGTCGAGCCGGGGAGCCGTCCCCCGGGACTCCCGCAGCACCGTGGCGACGAGCACCAGCGCGACCACCCCGACGGGGACGTTCAGCCAGAAGATCCAGCTCCAGTGCAGTCCGTTGGTGACGGCGCCGCCCACGACCGGGCCGACCGCGACACCGAGGCCGCTGATCCCGCCCCAGATCCCGACCGCGGCGTTGCGCAGCCGGTCGGGGACCGCGGCGGCGAGCAGGGTCAGTGACAGCGGCATCACCGCGGCTCCGGCCGCGCCCTGCACCCCACGGGCGGCGGTGAGCATCCAGGGTTCGGTGGCGAGCGCGCAGGCGGCGGAGGCGAGGGTGAAGAGCGCGATGCCGGCGAGGAACAGGCGCCGCCGGCCGATCCGGTCGCCGAGCGCCGCGGCGGTGAGCAGCAGCGCGGCGAAGGGCAGCGTGTAGGCGTTGACGAACCACTGGAGGTCGGTCAGGGAGGCGCCGAGTTCGGTCTTGATCACCGGCAGCGCCGTGGTCACCACCAGGTTGTCGAGGGTGACCATGAACATCGGTACGCCGACCGCGGCGAGCACGGCGGCCAGCGGACGGGCCGCGGCCGGCCGGGACGGGCCGGGATCGGGCGGCGCGGCGGTTTCCAGGACGGCGCTGGTCATGGGAGGGCTCCTTGTTGTTATCCACTGATAACTTGTGCTGAAGCCAAAGTAGTTATCGACTGATAACATGTCAACCGCCGAACCGAGGAGGGCACGATGGCAAGGACCCGGATGACCGCCGCCGAACGCGGCGAACAGCTGGTGCGGGCGGCCGTGCGGGCGTTCGCGACGACCGGGTACGCCGGCACCAGCACCGACGACGTGGCCCGGCTCGCCGGGGTCTCCCAGCCGTACGTGATCCGGCTCTTCGGCTCCAAGCAGCGGCTCTTCATCGCCGCCATCGACCACGCGAGCGCCCGGATCGAGCAGGCGTTCCGCGACGCGGCGGCCGAGCGGGCCGACCTGAAGAGCCTCGGCACGGCGTACGAGCGGCTGCTCGCCGAGCGGGAACTGCTCGCGGTCCTCCTGCACGGCTTCGCGGCCAGCTCCGAGCCGGAGATCGGCGAGCGGGTCCGGGAGTGCTTCGGCCGGATCTACGCCGAGGTGCGGAGGCTGACCGGCGCGGACCCCGAGCAGGCCCGGGACTTCCTGTCGACGGGGATGCTGCTCACCGTGCTGGCCTCGATGCGGGTGCTCGGCCCCGACGCGGTGCCCCCGCAGCCCTGGATGTCCGAGCTCGCCGCCGCCGTCAAGGCGGACGACACTTGTCTCTGATCTTCGACTCCGCGTCGGGATCGCGCTACTGCCGGGAGGCGGGGTGTGCCGTGCGCCGGAGGTTCCGGTTCGGGACGGCAGGGGTGCTCCGGGGTGCCGGAGGCCCCGGTCTTCCCGATCCGGCGTGACCTTGGCGCCGAGGCTGGGGTTGGTCGGACGGCGCTGGTAGAAATGCCGGATGGGTGAGGACCGGGGCGCCGTACGCGAGCGAGCCGAGGCGGTGCTGCGCCGCCTGGCCGGCGAGCACGCGCGGCTGCGCGACGACCAGTGGCGGGCGATCGAGGCGCTCGTCGTCGACCGGCGGCGGGTGCTCTGCGTACAGCGCACCGGGTGGGGCAAGTCCGCGGTCTACTTCGTGGCGACCGCGCTGCTCCGCGCCGGCGAGTCCGGGCCCGGAGCCGGGAGCGCGCCAGGACCCGCAGCCGCGAGCGCGCCCGGATCGGGCGTCGGCGCCGGGCCGACCGTGATCGTGTCGCCGCTGCTGGCGTTGATGCGCAACCAGGTCGAGGCGGCGGCGCGGGCGGGGATCCGGGCCCGGACCATCAACTCGGCCAACCTCGACGAGTGGGACGAGATCACCGCCGAGATCCGGTCCGGCACGGTCGACGTCCTGCTGATCAGCCCGGAACGCCTGAACAACCCGGACTTCCGGGACAACGTGCTCCCCCGGCTGGCGGCCACCACCGGGCTGCTCGTGGTGGACGAGGCGCACTGCGTCTCCGACTGGGGGCACGACTTCCGGCCCGACTACCGCCGGCTGCGTACCTTCCTGGCGAACCTGCCGGCCGGTACCCCCGTGCTGGCCACCACCGCGACCGCGAACGCCCGGGTCACCCAGGACGTCGCGGAGCAGCTGAACGACGGCGGGCTCGGCGACGCGCTGGTGCTGCGCGGCGGGCTCGACCGGGAGTCGCTGCGGCTGGGCGTACTCGACCTGCCGAGCCCCGCGCACCGGCTCGGCTGGTTGGCCGACCATCTCGACGAACTGCCCGGCTCGGGGATCGTCTACACGCTCACGGTGGCGGCGGCCGGCGAGACGGCCGAGTTCCTGCGCTCGCGCGGGTACGCCGTCGCCTCGTACACCGGGCAGGCCGACGACGCCGACCGGCGCGCGGCCGAGCAGGACCTCCTCGACAACAAGATCAAGGCGTTGGTGGCCACCTCCGCGCTGGGCATGGGATTCGACAAGCCGGACCTGGGCTTCGTCGTGCACCTGGGCGCACCGCCGTCGCCGATCGCCTACTACCAGCAGGTCGGGCGCGCGGGCCGGGCCGTGGAGCACGCCGAGGTGCTGCTGCTGCCGGGCCGGGAGGACCAGGCGATCTGGCGCTACTTCGCCTCGCTGGCCTTCCCGCCCGAGGAGCAGGTGCGCGCGGTGCTCGCGGCGCTGAGCGAGGACCGCCCGCTCTCCACCCCGGCGCTGGAACCGATCGTCGACCTGCGCCGGGCCCGGCTGGAGCTGATGCTCAAGGTGCTCGACGTGGACGGGGCGGTACGCCGGGTCCGGGGCGGTTGGGTGGCCACCGGCGAGCCGTGGCGGTACGACGGCGAGCGGCTGCGGCGGGTCGCCGAGGCGCGGACGACCGAACAGCAGGCGATGCGCGAGTACGCGACCACCCCCGGCTGCCGGATGGAGTTCCTGCGGCGCTGCCTGGACGACGTCGACGCGGCCCCCTGCGGCCGCTGCGACCGCTGCGCGGGGCCCCGCTACCCGCTCGACGTCTCGCCCGCCGCGCTCGCCGCCGCCCAGGCGTTCCTCGGCCGGCCCGGAGTGGAGATCGCGCCGAAGAAGCTCTGGCCGACCGGGCTGGAGGCGGTCGGGGTACCGCTGCGCGGCAAGATCCCGCCGGACGAGCAGGTGCTGCCCGGCCGGGCCGTCGGGCGCCTCTCCGATTTGGGCTGGGGCGGCCGGCTGCGGGGTCTGGTCGGCCCGGAGGCGCCGGACACCGCGCTCCCCGACGACGTGGCCGGGGCCGTGGTGGAGGTGCTCAAGGCGTGGGCGCACGGGGACGATCCCTGGCCGGCCCGGCCGGTGGGGGTGGTCGCCGTCGGGTCGCGCCGCCACCCCGAGCTGGTACGGAGCCTGGCCGGGCGGATCGCGACCGTCGGGCGGCTGCCGCTGCTCGGCGAGGTGCCGGCGCGGACGGCGGCGCCGGGCGAACCGGCGGCCCGGGGCAACAGCGCCCAGCGGGTACGCGCGCTGCACGGTGCCTTCGCGGTCCCGGACGGGTTGGCCGAGGCGCTGGCCGGGCTGGCCGGCCCGGTGCTGCTCGTCGACGACATGGTCGACTCCGGCTGGACCATGACGATGGTGGGCGGGCTGCTGCGCGCGGCCGGCGCGCCGGCGGTGCTGCCGCTCGCGCTCGCGCTGGCCGGCTGAGCCGGCCGGTGGTCGGCCGAATTCGGCCGACCACGTGCCCTGCTCGGCGTCCGGCCGGCGCCGGGTGGCCCTTCGTCGTTACCGCCAGCCGGCGATCACCTCACTCCCCGCCGCGATGGCGAGGTCGAGCAGGCCGGGAAATCGGGCGTCGAGCTCCTCCCGGCGTAGCCGGTTCAGTCGCCGGGTTCCCTCGTCCCGCTGGCGGATCACGCCGGCCTCCCGGAGCGCCCTGAAGTGGCCGCTCTGGGTGGACTTGCTCACCGGCAGCGCGAAGGTCGTGCAGGCCAGTTCGCCGTCGGGCTCGGCCTCGGCGAGTCGGGCGACGATGGCGAGCCGTACGGGGTCGCTCAGCGCCGCCAGCACGGTGGTGAACCGCAGCTGGGTGCGTTCGGGGTGGACGAGTTCCGTCGCGGTACGGCTGGCCATGTCTCCAGGGTAGCCGCCATGTTCAGGTCCGCCGAACATCTCTATGTTCGACGAACCCGAACATCTGCTATGTTCGGCGAATCCGAACATGATGGTCTGGAGGAACCCATGCCACTGGATCGCGGTACGGCCGCGCGGCACGATCGGCCCACCCACCGCTCGCGGCCGGCCGGGCGGGCGCCCAACTCGCCGAACACGGACGGACAACCCGGCGCCGGAGGGCGCTGGCGCTTCTGGGCCATGGCCTACGCACTCCTCGTCCTGTTGACCGGCACGAACCTGCCGACGCCCCTGTATCGGGGCTACGAGGAGCGATTCGGGTTCTCGCCGCTGGTCGTCACACTGATCTTCGCCGCGTACGTGGCGGCGCTGATCCCCACCCTGCTGCTGGCGGGACCGTTGTCGGACGCCATCGGCCGGCGCGGCGTGCTGCTGCCGGCCGTGGCCGCGGCCGTGCTGGGATCGCTGGTCTTCGCCCTGGCCGCGAACACGGTGTGGCTCTTCGTCGCCCGTATCCTGCAGGGTCTCGCACTCGGCGCCGCGTCGGGCCCGCTGACCGCCGCGCTGACGGAACTGGAACCCACCGGCAACCGCCGCCGGGCGGCGTTGGTCTCCACCGTGACCTCCGTCGGCGGCCTCGGCCTCGGGCCCGTCTTGGGCGGCCTGCTCGCCCAGTACGGACCGGCGCCGCACGTCCTGCCGTTCGTGGTGGAGATCGTGTTGCTGGTGCCGGCGGCGGCGGCCGTCCTGGCGCTGCCGGCGGCACGCGCGAGGGCCCGGTGGCGCCCTCGCCGTCCCACCATCCCCGGTGACCTGCGCGCGGTGTTCGCGACCAGCGGGGCGGCCAGCTTCCTCGCGTTCGCCGTGATCGGGGTCTTCCTCACCCTCGTCCCCGCCTACGTGGCGACCCTCTCCGGCAGCGGGAACCTTCTTCTCGGCGGCGCGGCCGTGGCGCTGATGCTGACCTGCTCCGCCCTCGCCCAACTCGTCGGCTACGGCAGGCCGGCCCGGACGCTGGAGCTGCTCGGCCTGCCCCTGCTGGCCGTCGGACTGGTGGTCCTCGCCGTCGCGGGCGGCCGGTCCTCGCTGCCGCTGCTGCTCGTCGCGACGGCGATCGCCGGGGTCGGGCAGGGCCTCGCGTTCCTCGGCGGTCTCACCGCGGTCAACCAGGCAACCTCCGCCGACCGCCGGGCCGAGGTGTTGTCCAGCTTCTACGTGGTCATCTACCTCGGTGTCGGGCTGCCCGTCATCGGTGTCGGGTTGCTCGCCACCATGGCCGGGCTGCTGGACGCCGTGCGGTGCTTCGCGGGCGTCGTCGCCGTGCTGTGCCTGGTGATGCTCTGGGTGCTCGCCGTGGCGCGTCGGCACGGCCCGGCCGCCGGTGTCGCCGCCACCGGGGTGGCTGGTCAGCCGGCGGGGCGGCCGTAGCCGGCGACCGGCTGGTAGTCGGCCCGGTCCAGGCGGACCCGGTCCCCGGGCTTGGGCGCGTGGATGATCCGGCCGTCGCCCACGTAGATCGCCACGTGGTGGATGTCCCGGTAGTAGAAGACCAGGTCACCCGGGCGCAGGTCGGCCCGGCCGATCCGGCGCACGGCGCCGAACTGGCGGGCGGCGTTGTGCGGCAGCCGTACCCCCGCGACGGCCCACGCCGCCAGGGTCAGCCCCGAGCAGTCGTAGCCGTCCGGGCCCTCGGCCGCCCACCGGTACGGCTTGCCGAGCTGCGCGTACGCGAACCGGACCGCCGTGGCGGCGGCCCCCGGCGGCAGGTCCGGCGGTCCGGTCGGGAGCGCCAGCAGGGCCTCGCCGGGCCGGCCCGAGGCCGACCGCAGCTGGCCGAGGCGGAGCAGATCGCCCTCGATCTTGCGTTTCCGGGCCGAGAGCTGGCGTTCCTGCACCGCCTGCTCGGTTGCGAGGGCGCGCACCGTCCGCCGGGCGGTGCCGAGCCGGTGGCGGGTCTCGGCGAGGTCCGCCAGCACCTTCTCCTGCTCCCGCCCGAGCCGCTCCAGCATGAGCAGCGGGTCCACGAGGTCGTCCGCCGTCGCGGCGGCGAAGAGCGCCGCCGCCGGCTGGGCGCCGTTGCTGCGGTACGCGGTGGCCGCGATGGTGCCGAGCCGTTCGCGGTGCACCGCCATCAGCTGCTCCAGCGGTGTGATCTGCGCGGTGAGTTCGTCGGCGCGCGCCCGGCTCGCCCGCAGTCTCTCCCGCAGGTCGTTGTACTGCTCCACGACGATCTCCAGCGAGTCCGCGGCGGCGGCGATCTGCTCGTCGAGCGATCCGTCGCCCGGGTCGGCGATCACGGGAGCGGGGGCTAGTGCGAGGGCCACGGTCACCCCGGCTGCCAGGGCAGCGCGGCGCGGCAAGGTGGTTGTCGGCACGTCGGGTACAACGACCCGGCCCGCGGGTAGGCAACGATCCACGTCGAGGTCAGGGGCGGAAAGGCATCGACGAGCCTTCACCGTACGCATTGATTTGTCCCTTTTTGTCGGGGCTGTGCCGGTGGGGGCGGGACGGGCCGGGGATACTGTTCGGCGGGTCCGTGGAGATCGTGGGGAGTTGCGGGATGTCGATGTCGCAGACGCGGGGGTCCGTCCGGCCGGCGCTGCCGGTCGACGCCGGTACCCTCCGGATCGGGCTCGTCCTGGGTGGGGCCGTGCTCGCCCTGCTCGCCGGCTTCGGGCTCGGCCGGCTCGACCCCGGCACCGGCGGGGGTGGCGGCGCGCCGGGCCCCGGCGCGCCGGCGGCGGCCGAGGCGATCCCCGGGCACGTCCACCCGTCGGGTGCCGCGGCGCACGACCACGGCGCCGGCCCGGATGGTTCCGCCGCCCCGGATACCGGGGGCGCGGGCGCCGAGGTGGGCGGGGTGACCCTCAGCGCGGGCGGGTACACGCTGGTCGCCGATAGGACCCAGTTCCCGGCCGGCCGCTCCGAGGAGTTCCGCTTCCGGATCCGGGGCGCGGACGGCCGGACGGTGACCAGCTACGCGGTCGTCCACGACAAGCCGATGCACCTGATCGTGGCGCGCCGCGACCTCTCCGGTTACCAGCACCTGCACCCCGCGCTCGGCCTCGACGGGACCTGGAGCGTGCCGTTGACCCTGCCCGAACCGGGCAGCTGGCGGGCGTACGCCGACTTCACCGCCGTGGACGCCACCGGCCGGCAGACCGCGCTCACGCTCGGCGTGGACCTGGTCGTGCCCGGCGACCACGCGCCGCGCGCCCTGCCGCCGGCCGCCCGTACCGCCACCCTCGACGGGCTGACCGTCGAGTACCAGGGAACGCCGCGGCTCGGTGCCGTGCAGCCGCTGCTCTTCCGGGTGTCCCGGGGCGGCGTCCCGGTCACCGACCTCCAGCCGTACCTCGGCGCGTACGGGCACCTGGTGGCGCTGCGCGAGGGCGACCTGGGCTACCTGCACGTCCATCCCGAGCCGCAGCTCGCCGACGGCGGCGTCAAGTTCTGGTTGACCGCGCCGAGCCCGGGGCGGTACCGGCTCTTCTTCGACTTCCAGCTCGCGGGGACGGTGCGTACCGCCGAGTTCACCCTGGTGGTGCCCTGAGCGCGGACGGCCGCTCGCGTCGCCGGCCCGCGCCGCCGGTCAGCCGGCGCGGCGGACAGGGCGGCTGGCGAGGTAGTGCAGCAGGTCGCGGATCAGCTTCTTCTCCGCCGCCGGTACGGCCGGGTCGGCGAGGCGCCCCAGGATCACCCGGATGTCCGCCTCCATGCCGGTCTCCGGCAGCGCCGGCCGGCGCGGCGGTACGGGTTCCCGGGCGGTGGAGGGCAGCCCGAGCGCCTGGAACGCCTCCGCGACGGGTACCTCCAACGCGGCGCAGAAGCCGCGCACCTTCGCCAGCTCCGGATAGTCCTGCCAGTCGCCGCCCAGCCAGCGGAAGACCGTCGAGCGGCCGACCCCGGTGTGGGCGGCGACCTCGCTGATCGTCCAGCCGTACTGGCTGCGGGCGGCGTCGATCGCGCGCCGTACGAAGCGCGCGAATGCCGCCTGCGGCGACCCCTCTTCGGCGTCCATGCCCCGTGGATAGCCCTTTCCTGACGGCCGGTCTCCCCGAGCCTACTGGCGTACGGGCAATGATCTGCCATCCGGAAAGGTTCCGCCGGAACCGACGGCGCGTCGGATTACTCAGGCTCTCACCAGGGCGATACCTACGCGGAGAGCTTCTCTACCTAGGCGCGCGGGCGGGGGTTCGCACCGCCCGTCCGAGCCGGCCCTCCGCCGGTGGTCACCGGGGGGTGAGTAGCGTCTCCAGGCGCGGGCTGACCCGCCACTGGTCCACCAGCGACCGGTACTCCGCCCGCTGCTCCTCGGTGGGCGCGGCGTCGGTGCGCCGGGCGCGCAGCAGGAGGTTCCGCGGCGTGTGCCGGGAGTCGACGAACTCGACCACCTCGGCGCGGTAGCCGTGCAGCCGCAGCAGCGCGGCGCGCAGCGCGTCGGTCAGCACGTCGGCGAAGCGCTCCCGCAGGATCCCCTGGCGGGTCAGGAGGTCGTACGGCCCCGGCGCGGGCCGGGCGCGCAACTGTGCGGCGATGTCGTGGTGGCAGCACGGCGCGGCGAGCACCCACCGGGCGTTCCACCCGACCGCGCGGGCCAGCGCCTCGTCGGTCGCGGTGTCGCAGGCGTGCAGCGCCAGCACCAGATCGGGGGCCGGTGTCACGGTCGCGTCGAGGATGGTGCCGGCGACGAACCGTACCCGGTCGGCGCAGCCCAGCTCGGCGGCGAGCGCGCTGTTGCGTCGCCGCTGGTCGTCGCGGACGTCGACCCCCACCAGCTCCACGTCGATTCCGCGACCGGTCAGGTAGCGGTACGCCGCGAAGGTGAGGTACGCGTTGCCGCAGCCCAGATCGGCGACCCGGAGCGGACCCTCCAGGTCGTCCGGCAACGTAGCGGCCAGCGCGCGCAGGAACGCGTCCACCTGCCGTCGCTTCGCCGCGCTGGCGCCGATCGCGCCGAAGAGCGGGTCCGCGGGATCGAGCAGGTAGTCCTTGCGGCGGTCGTGCTCCTGCGGCGGCGTGGCGGGGCGCTGCGTGGCGGCCCGGTGCACCTGGGCGTCGCCCTTCTTCGTCACCCGGACCTGGACGGTCGCGGTGGCGGTCTCCACGTGCCAGTTGCCGAAGGGCTCGGCGAGGAGTTGGTCCACCGCCACGCCCGCCTCGTCGCCGGGCGCCACGTTGCGCGTGTACGGGCGGGCGCCGTCGAACGTCGCGATCTGCAACTTCGGCCCGGACTTGAGTCGTACCGGGCGCAGCTCGGCCCGGACCACCGACGGCGTCTGCCCACGGCGGCGCCCGGCCGCCACGGCCCGGGTCAGCCCCGGGTCGAGCAGCAGCCCGCGTACCTCGGCGAGGGCCGCCTCAAGCTGTTCTGGCACGTCCGTCCGTTCCGTCCGCATCGATTTCCCGGCCTGGCCGTGGCCTCCGGCGGCCGGCCCGGCGTTCCAGCTTAGGCCGTGTCCCGGCCGGCGGGACCGTGGCCCGTGCGACCCCGGTCGCACCGGCGCCCCGCCGGGCTGCCCTGCCCAGCTCCGGCGGGGTGCCGGAGCGGGCCAGGGCGAAAGAGACAGGGACGGCGAGATGCCGTCCCTGTCTGGAGTCGGTCGGCGGCGGGTCCGCCGCCACCGGATGGCGTCAGGCGGTCGCGGGCGGGTTCGTCTCGGCCGCACCGGTGTCGCCGGCGCCGGATCCGGTACGGGAACCGCCCGAGCGGCGCCGGCGCCGGCGGCGGGGCTTGGCCGTACCCTCGTCGTCGCCCGCCACCGTGGCCACGCTCGCCGCCGGCTGCTCGGCGTCGGCCGGTGCCGCCGTCTCGACGGCGCCGCCCTCCTCGGCCCCGGTCACGACCTGACCGCCGCGCCGACGTCGCCGCTGGCGCGGGGTACGGGCGACCTCCTCGGTCTCCTCGGCCTCCCCGGCCGGGGCGGTGCCGGCACGGCCTCCGGCGCGGCGGGGGCGGGACCGGCCACGCCCCTCGCCCCGGCGTCCGCCGCGGCTCGGGCTGCCCAGGTCCTCCTCGACCTCGGCCGAGAGGCCGGCGCGGGTGCGGTCGGCGCTCGGCAGGGTGCCCGTGACGTCGGTCGGGATGTCCAGGTCGGTGTAGAGGTGCGCCGAGGTGTGGTACGTCTCCGGCGGCTCGGGCATCTCCAGCCCCAGCGTCTTGTCGATGATCCGCCACCGGGGCATGTCGTCCCAGTCGACGAAGGTCACGGCGACGCCGGTGGCGCCGGCCCGGCCGGTACGCCCGATCCGGTGCGTGTAGGTGTCCTGGTCCTCGGGACAGTCGTAGTTGATCACGTGGGTCACGCCCGTGACGTCCAGCCCGCGGGCGGCGACGTCGGTGGCGACCAGGATGTCGATCTTTCCGGAGCGGAACGCCCGCAGCGCCCGTTCCCGGGCACCCTGGCCCAGGTCACCGTGGACCGCGGCGACCGCGAACCCGCGGAAGTCCAGGTCCTCGGCGACCCGGTCGGCCGCGCGCTTGGTACGCGTGAAGATCATCGTGAGGCCGCGCCCGTGTGCCTGCAGGATCCGGGCCACGATCTCGATCTTGTTCATCGAGTGGGTGCGGTAGACGAGCTGGCGGGTCAGCGGTGACGGGCCGGTCTCCGCGGTGTGCCCGGCGTGGATCGTCACGGGGTGGCGCAGGAAGCGCCGCGAGAGCGCGACGATCGGGTCCGGCATGGTCGCCGAGAAGAGCATGGTCTGCCGGTCCTCCGGCAGCATCGCCAGGATCTTCTCGACGTCGTCGAGGAAGCCGAGATCGAGCATCCGGTCCGCCTCGTCGAGGACCAGCGCGCGTACCCGGTCCAGGCGCAGGTGCTTCTGCTTCGCCAGGTCCATCAGTCGACCGGGCGTACCGACCAGGATCTCCACGCCGCGCCGCAGCGCGTCGACCTGCGGCTCGTACGCCACGCCGCCGTAGATCGGCAGGACGCGTACGCCCCGGGTGCGGCCGGCCGCCGCGAGGTCCTTGGCGACCTGCAGGCCCAGCTCCCGGGTCGGTACGACCACCAGCGCCTGGGGCAGGCCGTCGCCGCCCTCGGCGGGCGAGAAGACGCGCTCCAGCAGCGGAACGCCGAAGCCGAGCGTCTTGCCCGTACCGGTCGGCGCCTGGCCGATGAGGTCACTGCCGCGCAGCGCGATCGGCAGCGCGTACTCCTGGATGGCGAAGGCGCGGGTGATGCCGACGGCGGCCAGCGCCTCGACGGTCTCCTGCCGCGCGCCGAGATCCGCGAAGGTGGGCGCCTCGGGACGTACCGGCATGGTGCCGGTCGGTTCCGCGCCCGATGTGGTGCTGTCTTGGATGTGTTCGCTCATGTGATTGTGGGGGTGCCCTCTCGTGGTGCGCCCCGTCAGTCCATAGGGCGCGGTTTCGGTATGGCGCGGGCCACACGGTTCGACGGCGTGACGCCGAGATCGGACCGGGCCGCACGCGCGCCGCGGACAGGCAGGTCGAAGATGTCAAGTCCTGCGGCAACTGCTCCATGCTACCTGAGCCGGGCAGAAGCCGTCCCGACTCCGAACTCGCACCTGTCGCGCGGGGTGAGTCCGTGTGGCATTTCACACTTTCCGGCGGTCGCACCGCGCTGACCCCCTCGTCGATCTAGGGCAAATCCTTGTGGTTTGATCTCCAATCACGCGGATTTGCCCTAGATCGACGAGGCCCGTTATGTCGTGGGTAACCGTGGGCGTCCCGTCGGGGCGGTAACCTCCGGTCGTGCCCGCCCCCACCGCAGTGCCCGGCTCCGTCACCGACCTGCTGGGCCTGGTCGCCTACGGCGAACTGCTCGCCTTCGACCGGATCGCCGCCGACGCGCGGCTCGCACCGGACCTGCGCCGTCGCGCCCTGCTCAGCGAGATGGCCGCCAAGAAGATCGGCAGCTACCGGCGGCTCGCCGACCGCATCGTGGAACTCGGGGCGGACCCCGGTGCGGCCATGGCGGCGTACGTGGACGCGCTCCAGGCGTACCACGACTCGACCGAGCCGAAGGACTGGCTGGAGGCGGTGACCAAGGCGTACGTCGGGGACGCCATCGCCGACGACTTCTTCCGCGAGATCGCCGGATCGCTCGCCGAACCCGACCGGCGCCTCGTCCTCGACGTGCTGCACGACCCGCAGTACGACGAGTTCGCCGGAGGAGAGATCCGGGCGGCCATCGCGGCCGACCCGAAAGTCGCCAACCGGCTGTCGATGTGGGCCCGCCGGCTGGTCGGAGAGGGGCTCTCCCAGGCGGTACGGGTGGCGGGCGAGCGGGACGCCCTGACCGCCCTGGTCGTGGCCCGTACCGGCGGCGAGGTCTCGGAGTTGTTCACGCGGCTCACCACGGCACACACGTCCCGCATGGCCGCCGTGGGCCTGAACAACTGAACTGCTGTTTTGCTGCGCTCGTGCGCTTCGCGGCGCCTGAGAGGCGATCGTCCTTCGCCTGCGGGGCGCGACCGCTTCGCGGCGCGCTCCTCGGCTCAGGACGACGCCGGCGCCGCTACGCGCACTCGCTGGGGCGTCCTGCGCGCACGACGGGCTTCGCCCGCGTGTGCTCGGACGCGGGCCTCGCGGGCGCGCTCCTCGGCTTCGGGTGACGCCGGCGCCGCTGCGCTTGCTCGCTGAATCTCTGCGTTTGCTCGCTGGGGCCCGCCCGCGGCGGGTGGTGCCGCGGGCGGTGCGGGCGTGGCCGGCGGCCGGGGTCAGCGGGCGATGAAGCCGACCGCCCGCGGAGCGGCCTCGGCGATCTCCACGTAGGCGACCTTGCTGACCGGGACGATGACCCGACGACCCTTCTCGTCGGTCAGCATCAGGGTGCCCTGGTTGGCGATGGCGTCGGCGACGATCTGCTCGATCTCGGCCGGCGTCTGCCCGCTCTCCAACACCAGCTCACGTGGCGCGTACTGCACGCCGATCTTGACCTCCACTGGAGCCTCCTCAATTGGAGCGGAAACTGCGCCGTTGGGAAGGCTAGCCGATCGTGGCGGGCAACTGTCAGGCCGACTCGCTTTGTCACGTTCGGGTCGGTCTGTCACGATCGTCGTACCCCGGCGCCCCGGGTCCGGATTCGCCACACCGCCGTTCGCCGGGCCGCCGTCGTTCGCGCGGCCGGCGCCGGGTGCCTCGTGGTCCTCGCGCCGGTGCCGCAGCTGCGCGGGTACCGCCGCACGCAACGCGTGTGGCACGCCGTCGCCCCGCGCCGTCAGGCCGGCTCGCCCTGGAGTGGGAAGCTGGCGATGCCCCGCCAGGACAGGGCGCTCAGCAGGCTCTCCGCCTCGTCCTTCGGCACCTGACGGCCGCTGGCCAGCCAGAACTGGGCGGCGGTCTCGGCGGCACCGACCAGGCCGGAGGCGAGCAGTTCGGCGCGGGCCCGGCTGACGCCGGTGTCCGAGATGATGGTGTCGGTGATGGCGGCGATGCAGCCCTGCTCCACCCGCTCCACCCGCTCCCGTACGGCCGGCTCGTTGCGCAGGTCCGACTCGAAGACCAGCCGGAACGCCTCGCTCTCGTGGTCCACGAAGTCGAAGTACGCCCGGACGGCCCCGCTGACCCGGTCCTTGTTGTCGGTGGTGGCCGCCATCGCGCCGCGGACCTTCGCGACGATCGCGTCGCAGTGGGTGTCCAGCAGCGCCAGGTAGAGCTCCAGCTTCCCGGGGAAGTGCTGGTAGAGGACCGGCTTGGAGACGCCCGCCCGCTCGGCGATGTCGTCCATCGCGGCGGCGTGGTAACCCTGGGCGACGAACACCTCCTGAGCCGCGGCCAGCAACTGCTTCCGCCGCGCGGACCGGGGCAGCCGGGTGGGTCGGCCCGCCGTCTGTGCGCCGTTGCCCGCCACTGTCATCGGTACCTCCGAGTCAACCTCGCCCGCGTTCGACCTTGATCGAACCGATCGGACCCCATCGCCCGCTCGTCGAATTAGCCCGCCGCTGTAACTTATCGCCACTGTCACCACACGGTAGCCTCAGCGGGGGCGACCAAGGAGCGCACGGTGGACGAAACAGGGCAACCCGGGGCCGCCGCACCGGGTGAGAACGGCAACGGGGCAGGTCCGCAGGGGGACCAGGCCCGGCCGGCCAGTGGCTGGGAACCGGCCGGGGCCGGCTGGCCAAAGCCCGCCGCGGAACCCGGAGCCGAGCCGACCCGACCCAGCTGGGCACAACCGGCGACAGCGATTCCCACACCGGGATGGGCGGACGTGTCCGCGCGCTACGCCGACCTGCCGGCCCCGTTCCCGCCGGCGATACCGGCGCCGCAGACCCGGACGGCCAGCAACGGCCGGCAACCGGCCAACGGTGCCGGACGGGACGAGCGGCACGTCGCCGAGCCACCGCTGACGGCGGTACGCGCGCCCGCCAGCGGTCCGCCGTACCCGCAGGACGCGGAGCCGGACGAGCCGGTTCGGGACCGGCTCGCGGTGCCGGCACAGCGGCCCGCGCCGGCGAGTGAGCCGCCGGCCGAACGCCCCGCCGTCCAGGCGCCGCAGGCTGAGTCGTCGGAGAACGCGGAGGCGGCCCGGCACGCGTTCGACGAGTCCGCGCCGGCCGCCCCCGGGCAGCCGACCGAGCTGTCGCGGTGGCGGGAGCGGCTCCGCTCGGCCCCGGCCTCGGCGCCGCCGGCCAGCGCCACCCCGCCGGCGATACCGGCGCAGCCCGCCGCCGACGCGCGGCCGGGCGGGCCGGCCCAGCCGCCCGGGGAGGTTCCGGGCCGGCAGGAGTTCGAGGCGGGAGCGAACGTGCCGCCGGGGTTCCAGCCCGCCGGCCACGAACGACCCGGCGCGGAGCCCGCGCCCGGTCCGGGCGAGTCACCGGAGCCACCCCCGGGATTCCGGCCCGCCGAGCGCGAACCGGCGCCCGCGCGGGGCGGCCCCGAGCGGCCGGAGCGGAGCGAGCAGCCGGATCGCGCCCCCGTGAGCGCCGCCCCGGCCGAGGTCGAGCCCGCGCCCCGGGCCACCGGCGAGTGGGCCGCGAGCTGGGCGCCGTCCTGGTCCGCCGCCGCCGCGGAGGGCGGCGGGCGACGGAGCCGGGCGGACTGGGCGCCGCGCTGGGGCGATGCCCCACAGGGCCTGCCCGAGCCGCCATCCGCGCCCCCGGCGTACGGGGCGACCGCGGAGCCCCCGGGCTACCCCCGGCAGCCGGAATACGCGCCGGATCCGCACCAGCAGCCGGAGGAGCCGGCGTACGCGCCCGCGTCCGGTGGGCCGGCGTACCCGCCCGCCTCCGGTGGGCCGGCGTACCCGCAGCAGCCGGAGTACCCGCGACAGCCCGAACTCGCGGCCTATCCGGCGCAGCCCGAGGGGATCGCGTATCCGCCGCCCGCGGGCGGCCCCGGGGGCCATCCGTACCAGGGCGAGGCGCCCGGCTACCCGCCGGTCTCCGGCGGGCCCGCGTACCCGGCCCCGCGTGAGCCGGGCTACCCCGGCGCGCCCGCGTACCCCGGACCGCAGCCCCCGCAGCCCCCGCAGCGGCCGGCCGGGGAGCCCGTACCGCCGCCGGCCGCCCGGCCCGTCGAGCACGCCCCCGAGGCGCTGCCGCAGCGCGTACCGGCCGAGCCCGACGTGCCGACCGCGCCCGAGCCGCCGGCCGAGTCGGCCGCGGAGACCCCGGAACTGGCCCGGACCGCGACGCACCTGCGCCGCGAGGAGGCGCCCACCCCGGTACAGGACCGGCCGGAGGGCTTCGACGTCGAGGCGATCCTCGCGGCGGTCCGGGGGGTCGCCGGAGTGCGGGACGCCTCGCTGCGCAAGACCCCCGCCGGCGCGCACAGCCTGCGGCTGGACCTCTCCGACGGGGCGGATCCGGCCGAGGTCAGCCGGCACGTCGCCCGCCTGCTCCAGGAACGGATGGGGTTGGCCGCGGCGCCGCAGAACCTGCCCGGTGCCGAGGAGCAGAGCCCGCCGCCGGGGCCGCGCGCCGGTGCGGAGCGGCGGTCGGCCGACGCCCAGGCGCCCACCGCGCCGGCCCAGGACGCGTCGCGGCGACGTCGGGGCGCCGCGTCGCACCGAGGGCAGAGCGTGACCGAGGAGCGGACCGAGACGCGGGCCGCCCCGCCCGGCTCGCCCACCCCGGCCGGCCCGGTCGGGCCGTTCGCCGGCCACCCGGTCAAGGCGAACACGTCGTACTCGGGCAGCCAGGTCACCACCACGGAGTCGGCGCCCTCGCGGCCGCTGAACCCGGGGGGACCGCCCGGGCCCCGGGTCGTCCTCGACCACGTGCAGGTCAGCACGTTCGGCCTGGAGGCGACGGTCGAGGTACGGCTGATCGCCGGGGAGCTGGAGGCCGCGGGCCTGGCCACCGGTCCCGCGGTGGACGGGTACGTGCTGCGGCTCTGCGCGGTCTCCGCGGCGACGGCGATCGACAAGCTGCTGCGCACCTCGTCCCGCCTGACCGACCGGGGCCGCTGCTTCGTCGAGCACGCGGCGGTGGTGCCGTTCGGCAGCTGCGAGGTGGCGACCGTGGTGGTGCTCCTGGTCTGCGACGGCTGGGTCGAGCAGCTCGCCGGTTCGGCGCTGGTCGCGGGCGACCCGCGGCAGGCCGTGGTGCGGGCCACCCTCGCGGCCGTCAACCGCCGGCTGGAGGCGTTGCTGGCCTGACCCGTCCCCGCCCGCCGCGCCGGGTGCGTACCGTCAGTCCGCCGGTACGTACCGCGACGCGGGGCACACTTGATTCATGAAACGCGCGATTCTCGGGGCGGACGACCTCTTCCCGCTGGGGGCCGCGCCGCCACCCTGGCCGGGCCGTCCGGTGTTGCTCGACGGCTCGGTGGCCTACGTGCGGGACACCCCGGCGACCTCGCCCGGCGCCGAGCCCGCGCTCTACGTGCACGGGCTCGGCGGTTCGTCCCAGAACTGGACCGACCTCGCCGGCCTGCTCGCCGACCGGCTCGACGGGCAGGCCGTCGACCTGCCCGGATTCGGCCGTAGCGAGCCCGCGCGCCGGTACACGATCCCCGCCTTCGCGAACTGGCTGATCCGTTACATCGAGTACTCCGGGCGCGGCCCGGTGCACCTGTTCGGCAACTCGCTCGGCGGGGCGATCTCGGTACGGGTGGCGGGGCTCCGCCCGGACCTGGTACGCACCCTGACGCTGGTCTCGCCGGCGATGCCGTTCCTCGACCCGCGGCGCTCGTTGCAGGGGCGGATGGTGCCGCTGCTGGCGGTGCCGGGTGCCGTGCGGCTCGCCCAGCGGCAGCTGACCTCGGTCGCGCCGGAGGAGCAGGTCCGGCAGGTGATCGAGGCGTGCGTGGCCGACGTGAGCCGGATCAGCGAGCAGCGCCGCCGCGAGGCGATCGAGGAGATCCGGGTGCGCTACGACGTCGAGCACTACGCGTCCGCGTACCTCGCATCGCTGCGGGGGCTGGTGGCCAGCTTCGTCCGGGCGTACCTGCCGGGCTCCGGCTCGCTGTGGCGGATCGCCGGGCAGGTGCAGGCGCCGACGCTGGTCATCGGCGGCCGGCAGGACCGGGTGGTGGACATCCGGGTGGCGCCCCAGGTCGCCCGGGCCATCCCGGACAGCCGGCTGCTGATGCTCGACGTCGGACACGTGGCCCAGATGGAGCTGCCCCGTACCGTCGCCCGCGCCGTGGCGGCCCTGCTGGACGAGCCGCCCGCGCGCGGCACCGAGCCGGCGCGGCTGGCGCACACGATCGGCCGGCGTCCGGTGCAACCTTTCCGGCGGTTGGGGATCTCTTAGCCAGTGATGCAGAACTCGCCGCCGCCTCCGGGAGTTGATCCCGCCGGTACCCCTTCCGTCCGTGAGCGCCGTCGCCGGGCCCGGCGACGGCGCTCACGCTGGAGCGCCGCGCTCGCGGTCAGCCTGCTGGGGCTGGCCGGCGCGGTCGCCGTGGTCCAGATCGCGACCCGCACGGGCGCCGGGGCGCCCCGGGCCGGCGTGCTGGGGCTCGCGAGCGGCTCGCCCGGACCTCCGGGGCTCGCCGGCGGCGCCGAGCCGGCGATCGGCCGCGCCGAGCATCCGGCCGCCGCCGGTACCGGCGATCCGGCCGCCGGTGGTGCCACGCCGGCCCCGGGCGGGGTACCGGCGCCGGGCGCGACGCCGCTGCTGCGCCTGCCCGGACCCGTGCCGCAGCGCGGCGCCGGCAGCTTCCGGTACGGCGACGGGCCGGGCGAGGTGTTCGGGCGGGCCGGCGCGCTGCGGCGCTACCGGGTGGCGGTGGAGAACGGCGCGACCGAGGAGGTCGGAGTCTTCGCCGGCGCGGTCGACCGGGCGCTGTCCCATCCCGCTAGCTGGATCGGCAGCGGGCGGCTGCGGTTGCAGCGGGTGCCGGCCGGCGCCCCGTACGAGTTCACCGTCTACCTGGCCACCGCCCAGACGGCGCGGGTCATGTGTGCGGCCGGCGGGGTGGACATCCGGGTCGGGGGGCGGCCGTACACCTCCTGCCGCGCCCCGGGCAAGGTGATCATCAACCTGGACCGGTGGCGCGCCTCGGTGGACCACTTCGTCGCGGCCGGCATCCCGCTCGACACCTACCGTCTCTACGTGGTGAACCACGAGGTCGGGCACGAGCTGGGGCACCGCCACGAGCGCTGCCCGGGGCGGGGCCGGCCGGCGCCGGTGATGATGCAGCAGACGCTGTTCCTGAAGGGCTGCGCCGCCAACCCGTGGCCGTACCTCGACGGCGCCCGGTACGCCGGCCCGCCGCTGTGACCGGGCGGATTCCGCGACACCACCGAATCTGGTGATCCTTCACGTTCCGCGGCGAAGCCGGCGTGGCGCGGGTGCGACTCGTGCAGTCTGGGTTGGCCATGGGAGTACGTCCGTTCCGTCCGCGCCGTACCCGGTCCCGCCCGGACCGGGTCCGCGCGCTGCCGCGGCCCGGGCGCGCCGCCGCGCTGGTACTGCTGCTGCTCGTGGTCGGGCTGCTCGGCGTGGTCCTGCTGCACCGGGGCGTCGTGCCGGGGCAGCGCCCGCCGGCCCCGGCGACGACGGTGGCGCGGGGCGCCGAGCGGCCGTCCGGCGGGACCGGGGAGCGGGCGGCCGGTCCCGCGCGGGGCGGGCCGACCGCGCCGACCCGGGAGCGGGACAAGCCGACCGCGCCGACCCGGGAGCGGGGCGGGCCGACCGCGCCGACCCTGGAACGGGACGAGCCGACGGGATCGGCCCGGGAGGGCGGCGGACCGGACGACGGCGCGGCCAACCCCGACATCGGGGGTGCCGGGGTCGAACCGCCGGTGCGCGGGCCGGGCACGTTCGGGTACGCCACCGGCCGGGGTCCGATCCTCGGTACGGCCGGTACGCTGCACCGCTTCCACGTGGCCACCGAGGACGACACCGGCCAGGAGCCGGCCGGCTTCGCCGATGCGGTCGAGGAGATCCTCGGCGACTCGCGGAGCTGGATCGCGTCGGAGCAGGTCCGGTTCCAGCGGGTGCCCCCGGCGGTCGCCGCCGAGTTCACCGTCTACCTCGCCACCCCGGCCACCTCGGAGCGGATGTGCGCCGAGGGGGGCCTGGAGACCGAGGGGTTCACCTCGTGCCGGCTGCCCGGCCAGGTCGTGATCAATCTTGCCCGCTGGTTCGGCGCGATCCCGGAGTACGGCGCCCCGCTCGGGGTCTACCAGGCGTACGCGGTCAACCACGAGGTCGGGCACGAGCTGGGCGAGGGGCACGAGGAGTGCCCGGGCGAGGGCCGGCCGGCGCCGGTGATGCAGCAGCAGACGTACGGGCTGGAGGGCTGCCTGGCCAACCCCTGGCCGTACCCGGACGGGCGGCGCTACAGCGGCCCGCCGGTGTCCTGACCGGCCAGCGCCGTCGCGGTCGTTCCCGGTTCCACCTGCCGGATGGGTGTCCCACCTCATGGTCGAACGCCGATCGGTCGAGCAACAATGGCCCGGGTACACCACAGTCGTAACGCTCAGCCTCCCCGGCTGAGCGAGAATTCGGAACCGGGGAGTCCATCGTGCCGTTGCCCCCGCTCGTCGAGCCCGCCGCCGAGCTGACCGTTGACGAGATCCGTCGGTATTCGCGCCACCTGATCATCCCGGACGTGGGGGTCGAGGGGCAGAAACGGTTGAAGAACGCCCGCGTCCTCTGCGTGGGCGCCGGTGGCCTCGGCTCGCCGGCATTGATGTACCTGGCCGCGGCTGGCATCGGGACGCTCGGCATCGTCGAGTTCGACACCGTCGACGAGTCGAACCTGCAGCGTCAGATCATCCACGGCCAGTCGGACATCGGCCGGCCCAAGGCCGAGTCGGCCGCCGCCAGCATCCGGGAGATCAACCCGCTGGTCAACGTGGTGATCCACGACACCGCGCTGGACCGCGACAACGTACGCGAGATCTTCTCCCAGTACGACCTGATCGTTGACGGTACCGACAACTTCGCCACCCGGTACCTGGTGAACGACGCGGCCGTGCTGCTCGGCAAGCCGTACGTCTGGGGCTCGATCTACCGCTTCGACGGGCAGGCGTCGGTCTTCTGGGCCGAGCACGGTCCGTGCTACCGCTGCCTCTACCCGGAGCCGCCGCCGCCCGGCATGGTCCCGTCCTGCGCCGAGGGTGGCGTGCTCGGCGTGCTCTGCGCCTCGATCGGTTCGATCCAGGTCACCGAGGCGATCAAGCTGCTCACCGGCATCGGCGAGCCGCTGGTCGGCGGGCTGATGGTCTACGACGCGCTGGAGATGTCGTACCGGAAGATCAAGGTCCGCAAGGACCCGGACTGCGCGCTGTGCGGGTCGAACCCGACCGTGACCGACCTGCTGGAGGACTACGAGGACTTCTGCGGCGCGGTCTCGCCGGAGGCCGAGGCGGCGGTGGTCTCCTCGACGATCACGGCGCGGGAGCTGAAGGACTGGACCGACGCCGGCAAGGACTTCTTCCTGGTCGACGTCCGCGAGCCGGCCGAGTACGAGATCGTCAGCATTCCGGGCGCCACGCTGATCCCCAAGGGCGACATCCTCTCCGGCGAGGCGCTGGCCCGGCTGCCGCAGGACCGGCAGATCGTGCTGCACTGCAAGTCGGGCGTCCGCTCGGCCGAGGCGCTGGCCGCGGTCAAGGCCGCCGGCTTCCGCGACGCCGTGCACGTCCAGGGCGGCATCCTCTCCTGGATCAAGACGGTCGACCCGTCGCTGCCTGAGTACTGAGCCGTCCCCGAACACGCCGTCCCCGAACACCGGGTCGTCGACGCGGGGTCCCTTCCCAACGGAAGGGGCCCCGCGTCGACGTGGACCGGCGGTGGGGCTCAGGCGAGCAGACCGGCGGCGACCGGCAGGCGACCCCGCTCCGGCCCGGTCAGCCCCGCAGGTGGCCGTCGCCGGTCACCACGTACTTCGTCGAGGTCAGCTCCGGCAGGCCCATGGGGCCGCGCGCGTGCAGCTTCTGGGTGGAGATGCCGATCTCGGCCCCGAAGCCGAACTCGCCGCCGTCGGTGAAGCGGGTCGACGCGTTCACCATCACGGCCGCCGCGTCGACCCGGGCCACGAACTCGCGCGCCGCCGCGACCGAGTCGGTGACGATCGCCTCGGTGTGCCCGGTGCCGTACCGGCGGATGTGCTCGACCGCCGCGGCGAGCGAGCCGACGACGGCGGCCGAGATGTCCGCGGAGAGGTACTCGGTGCCCCAGTCCTCCTCGGTGGCCGGCACGACGGCCGCGGAGTGGGCGGCCACCTCGGGCGAGCCGTGCACGGTGACGCCGGCCTCGGCGAGCGCGGCCAGCACCCGGGGCAGGAAGGCGTCGGCGACGTCGGCGTGCACCAGCAGCGACTCGGCGGTGTTGCAGGTCGACAGGCGCTGGGTCTTGGAGTTGAGCACGACCGCCAGCGCCTTGTCGAGGTCGGCGGCGGCGTCCACGTAGACGTGGCAGTTGCCGACACCCGTCTCGATCACCGGCACCGTCGACTCCTCGACCACGGTACGGATCAGCGAGGCGCCGCCGCGCGGGATCAGCACGTCGACCAGGCCGCGGGCGCGCATCAGCTCCTTGACCGAGTCGCGGGAACTGGCGTCGAGCAGCTGCACCGCGTCCGCCGGCAGGCCGGCGCCGGCGACCGCGTCCCGGAGCACCTCGACCAGCGCCGCGTTGGAGCGCGCGGCCGACGACGAGCCGCGCAGCAGCGCCGCGTTGCCCGACTTCAGGCAGATGCCGGCGGCGTCGACGGTGACGTTGGGGCGCGCCTCGTAGATGATCCCGACCACCCCGAACGGCACCCGGATCTGCCGCAGCTCCAGGCCGTTCGGCAGGGTCGTGCCGCGGACCACCTCGCCGACCGGGTCGGCGAGCGCGGCCATCTCCCGCAGCGCGTCGGCGATGCCGGCGACCCGCGCCTCGCTCAGCGCGAGCCGGTCCAGGATCGCGGCGGAGAGGCCGTTCTCGCGGCCGGCGTCGAGGTCTTCCGCGTTGGCCGCCAGGATCTCCGGCGTACGGGCGACCAGCGCGTCCGCCATCGCGTGCAGCGCCCGGTCCTTGGTGGCCCGGGTGGCGGTGGCCAGCGCGCTCGCCGCCTCGCGGGCTCGCCGCGCCTGCTCGGTGACGCTCATCTTGAGCTCCTCTGGGTGTCTGGCAGAGCCTCCCGGTGCGGGAAACGGCCCTTAACTCACAGTAGGACCAGGTCGTCGCGGTGGACGACCTCGCGTTCGTACGCCGGGCCGAGCGCCGCGGCCAGCTCGCCGGTCGAGCGGCCGAGCAGGCCCGGCAGCTCCACCGCGTCGTAGTTGACCAGCCCGCGGGCCACCGGGGCGCCGGCGCTGTCGACCAGGTCGACCGGGTCGCCCGCGGTGAAGGCGCCGTCGACGGCCGTGATCCCGGCCGGCAGCAGGGACTTGCGGCGGGCCACCACGGCCTGCACCGCGCCCGGATCCAGGTGCAGCCGCCCGCGCGGCGAGGTGGCGTGGGCCAGCCAGAAGAGCCGCGCGGCCGGGCGCTGCCGGACCCGGTGGAAGAAGGTACCGACGGGCTCGCCCGCGAGGGCGGCACCGGCCAGCGGCGCGGCGGTGAGGACGACCGGGATGCCGAAGCCGGTGGCGATCCGGGCCGCCTCGACCTTGGTGACCATGCCACCGGTACCGACGCCGGAGCGGCCCGCCTTGCCGATGGCGACCGAGGCCAGGTCCTCCTCGCCGCGTACCTCGGTGACCCGTTCGGTGCCGGGGCGGGCGGGATCGCCGGTGTAGAGGGCATCCACGTCGGAGAGGAGCACCAGCAGGTCGGCGTCGACCAGCGCGGCCACCAGCGCGGCGAGCCGGTCGTTGTCGCCGAAGCGGATCTCGTCGGTGGCGACGGTGTCGTTCTCGTTGACGATCGGCACCGCGCCCAGGTCGAGCAGCTTGCGCAGGGTGCGGTACGCGTTGCGGTAGTGCACGCGGCGGGTCACGTCGTCGACGGTGAGCAGGACCTGGCCGACGGTCAGCCCGTGCCGGGCGAAGCTGGCCGCGTACCGGCCGATCAGCAGCCCCTGCCCGACGCTGGCGGCGGCCTGCTGGGTGGCGAGGTCGCGCGGTCGGCGCGGCAGTCCGAGCGGGGAGAGGCCGGTGGCGATCGCGCCGGAGGAGACGAGTACGACCTCGCGGCCGCCGGCCGCCAGGCCGCCCAGTACGTCGGTGAGGGCGTCCACCCGGCCGGCGTCGAGACCGCCCGTCGCGGTGGTCAGCGACGACGAGCCGATCTTTATCACGATCCGTCGTGCCGAGATGACTGCTTCGCGCACCCGCCCATTCTGCGCGGTCGCGTACCCATGATCAGCCCCGGTTCCCATATCGTGGCCAGCTGTGACACCGGAGGAGTACGTCGAGGCCGTGCTCGCCCTCGTCGAGCGGATCCCACCCGGGCGGGTGATGTCGTACGGGGCGATCGCGGACCACCTGGCGGAACGGTCGGGCCGGGAGTCCGCCCGGCTGGTCGGGACGATCATGGCGCGGCACGGTGGCGGTGTTCCCTGGCACCGGGTGGTCAACGCCTCCGGCCGGTTGCCGCCGGGCCACGAGGACGAGGCGCGGCAGCGGCTGCGCGCCGAGGGGACTCCGCTGCGCGGCGCCGGGGTGGACCTGCGCGCCGCCGCCTGGTACCCCGACGAACCCTGACCGACGGGTCGGGCGGCGGATTCGAGGCGTACGCGGGTGCCGCCGGAGGCGGTGTCGTCGTTAGCATCCGCCGCCATGAACGTCTCGCCGGCCGCGTCCGCCGCCACGAACCCCGCGCCGGCGTCGCCGGGCCTGCCCCGCCGGGTCCACGCGGGGTACGCGCTCGGCTCGCTCGCCACCGGCGCCTTCGGTACCGTCCCGGGTCTGCTGCTGCTGCCGTACCTGACGGACACGCTGGGCGTCGCCGCCGGGGTCGCCGCGCTGCTGGTGCTCGGCCCCAAGGCGTGGGACGTGCTGGTGAACCCGGTCGCCGGTCGGATCTCGGACCGGACCCGCTCCCGGTGGGGCGCCCGGCGGCCGTACCTGCTCTTCGGCGGTCTCGCGCTGGCGCTGCTCTTCGTGGCGATCTTCGCGGCGCCGTGGCGCGCCGGGCCGGCCGCCGCCGCGTACGTCGCCGTCGCGTTCCTGGCCACCGCGACGGCGTACGCCTTCTTCCAGGTGCCGTACGTGGCGATGCCGGCCGAACTCACCGACGACTACCAGGAGCGGACCCGCCTGATGACCTGGCGGATCGCGCTGCTGGCGCTGGCCATCCTGGCCTCCGGCGCGCTCGCCCCGGTGGTGGTCACCGCCGGCGGGGGCGGCGTCGTCGGGCACCGCTGGATGGGGCTCTTCGTCGCGGCCCTGATCGTGGTCGGCGCGCTCGGCGCGTTCGCGGGCACCCGGGGCGCGCCGGCCGCGCGGGTCGAGCGCAGCGAGCCGACGCTGCGCGCGCAGCTCGCCGTGGCCGCCCGGAACCGGCCGTTCCGGCTGCTACTGCTCTGTTTCGTGGTGCAGTCGGCCGGGGTGGCCACGGTGCTCGCGGGCGTGGACTACTTCGCCGAACAGGTGCTGCGCAGCCCGGGGAGCGGGCCGACCCTGCTCTTCGCCTGCTTCGTCGGACCGGCGCTGCTGGTGATGCCGTTCTGGCGCCGGGCCGGCGCCCGGCTCGGCAAGCTCCGGGCGCTGGTCTGGGCCTCGTCGATCCTCGCCGTCGGCACGCTGGCGCTGGTCGCCGCGCCGGTGCTGCCGCCGGTCGCGGTCTACGCCATGGTCGCCGCGGTCGGCGCCGGCTACGCGGGCCAGCAGGTCTTCGCGCTGGCGATGCTGCCGGACTGCATCGCGTACGACACGATGGTCACCGGGCGCCGCCAGGCCGGGGTCTTCACCGGGCTCTGGACGGCGGGCGAGACCTTCGGGCTGGCCCTCGGGCCGGGCCTCTACGGCCTGGTGCTCCAGCTCTCCGGCTACGTCTCGTCGGCCACCGGCGTCGCCGCGGCGCAGCCCGCCTCGGCCCGGCTCGGCGTGCTGCTGGGCTTCACCGTGCTGCCCGCGCTGCTGGTCGGGCTGGCCGTGCTGCCGCTGCGCGGGTACGACCTGACGCCCGAGCGCCTCGCCGCGGTGCGGTAGCGGCCCGGCGGTCGGCGTCCGCGGTGGACGGTGGGGCGGCTGGCCGCCGCGCGGTAGCGGCCGGGCGGCTGGCCGCCGCGCGTGATCGGGTCGAGCCGCGGGCCGGTACCGGCTGTTACGGTGACCGCCATGATCGAGGCGCTGCCGCCCGAGGGCGTACCCGCCGGACAGGTACTCGCCGAGATCCGCGAGCTGCGCGCCGCGGACCGGCCGACCCACGGCGGCCGGCTCTTCGCGTACGTCTACGACCCGGGCGTGCCCGGCCTGGACGAGCTGGCCATGTCGGCGTACGCCCTCGCGGCGCACGTCAACGGCCTGGACCCGACGGCCTTCCCGTCGCTGCTGGCGATGGAGAACGCCGTGGTCGGGGCCGCCGCCCGGGTGCTCGGCGCCGGACCGGGTACCGACGCCGAGGCGGCCGTCGGGAGCGTCACCAGCGGTGGGACCGAGTCGCTGATCCTCGCGGTCAAGGCCGCCCGGGACGCGCGTCCCGACGTCGCCGCGCCCCGGATCACCGCCCCGGTCACCGCGCACGCGGCGTTCGCCAAGGCGGCGCACTACCTCGGCGTCGGGCTCGACCCGGTGCCCGTCTCGCCGGTGACGCTGCGGCCGGAGCCGGCCGACGTCGCCGCCGTGATCGGGCCCTCCACCGTGCTGGTGGCCTGCTCGGCACCGTCGTACGCGCACGGCGTGGTCGACCCGGTGGCCGAGATCGCGGCGGTCGCGGCGGACGCCGGGGTGCGCTGCCACGTGGACGCCTGCTTCGGCGGCTGGACGCTGCCCTGGCTGCGCCGGCTCGGCGTGCCGGTGCCGCCGTTCGACTTCTCCGTGCCGGGGGTCACCTCGATCTCGGTCGACCTGCACAAGTACGCGTACGCCCCGAAGGGCGTCTCGGTGTTGCTGCACCGGGACGCCGAGCTGCGCCGGCCGCAGTTCTTCGCCTACGCGGACTGGCCCGGGTACACCATGATCAATCCGGTGATCTCGTCGACCCGCTCGGGCGGCCCGGTCGCCGCCGCGTACGCCACGCTGCGGCATCTCGGCGACGCGGGATATCTCGCGCTGGCCCGTACCACCCTCGACGCGGTCCGCGACCTGGCCGCCGCCGTCGCCTCGGTCGACGGGCTGCGCCCGGTGGCCGAGCCGGAGTCCACCGTGGTCTGCTTCACCTCCGCCGACCCGGAGCTGGACCTCTTCGTCCTCGCCGACGAGCTGACCGCCCGCGGCTGGCACACCCAGCCCCAGTTCCGGTACGGCGAGCTGCCGGCGAGCATCCACCTGACGGTCACCGCCTCGGTGGCGCCCCGGGTGGCGGAGTTCGGCCCGGACCTGGCCGCCGCGGCGGTCGCGGCCCGCGCCGCCGGACCGGTACGACTCCCGGAGCAGCTGCGCGCCCTCGCCGGCTCGCTCGCCCCGGAGCGGCTCACCCCCGAGCTGGTGGCCGGGCTCGCCGCCGAGCTGGGACTCGGAAGCGGGCCGTTGCCGGACCGTACGGCCGTGTTGAACACCCTGCTCGACGCCGTCTCGCCCGAGGTACGGGAGCGGCTCTTCGTCGAGTTCCTGAGCCTGGTGCAGCGCCCGACCTACTGAGCGGCGCGAGAACAGCGACGTCGGGAACCTCGTACGTCACGGGGCGGACGGCCGCGTGTCGTGGTGCAGCAGGACCCGCCGGAGCAGGTCGTGGAGCAGGTCGCGCTCGGCGGCGCTGAGCGGGGCGAGCACCTCGTCGTGGGTCTCCTCGGCGGCCCGGTCCACCGCCGCGAGCGCCGACTCGCCGGCCGGGGTCAGCGAGATCAGCCAGCGCCGCCGGTCGGCGGGATCCCGGCGCCGCGTGACGCGTCCGGCCGACTCCAGGTCGTCGAGGACCGCGACCAGGTCGCTCGGGTCGATGCCGAGCCGGGTACCGAGGTCCCGCTGGATGGCCGGACCGAAGTCGGCGAGCGCGGTCAGCACCGCCACGTGCCAGAGCCGGAGCTGTTCCCGGGCGAGGCGGTCGCCGAGCCGGGCCCGGGCGAGCCGGCCCGTCTTCGACAGCAGGAACGTCGTGATGGCCAGGAGCCGGGGCGGCCAGCCGGAGTTCTCGTCCACGCGCCTATGGTAGGACAGCACCAATCATTGGAGTAGCCCAACTATCTTGGAGGACGCCATGGGCTCGCTGTATCCGCGACTGCTGGTCCGCCGGTTCGACGCCGCCTTCCGGTTCTACCGGGGGATCCTGCCGGCGCTGCTCGGCGCCGAACTGGCCCGCGGCGAGGAGTCCGGTCCGTACGCCAGCTGGGACCTCGACGGTCGCACGCTGCTCGCCCTCTTCGACCGCGACGCGATGGGCGCGGCGTTGGGCGTCACCGGTCCGGCCGGCGGTGGCACCGGCGCCGCGGGCCCGGGCGACGCGGCGGGCCGCGGCGCGGGCGACGCGGGTACGGGTGGCACGGCGGGTGGTGCCGGGGAGTCCGACGACGTCCCGGGCCGGGCGGTGCTGGTGATCGAGGTGGAGGACGTCTCCGCCGCGCTCGAACTCGTCCTCGACCACGGTGGCCGGACCGTCGTACCCGTGCGGGCCCGTCCGGCCTGGGGCCCGACCGCCCGTACCGCCCACGCGGCGGATCCGGAGGGGAACCTGCTCGAACTCCAGTCGTACTGACGGCGCCCGCCGTCGCCCCACGGGCCGGATCGGCGGGCTGTGGTTGACTGTGGGCTGGCGGTTCCGGAAGGAGGCGTGTCGTGCAGCTGCCCGGAGTGCTCGGTGAGCCGATCCGGTTCGTGCTCAACTGGGGGCGTCGTTACTCGCTGTGGGTCTTCAACTTCGGGTTGGCCTGCTGCGCGATCGAGTTCATCGCCACCAGCATGGGCCGGCACGACTTCATCCGGCTCGGCGTGATCCCGTTCGCGCACGGCCCCCGGCAGGCCGACCTGATGGTGGTCTCCGGCACGGTCACCGACAAGATGGCGCCGGCGATCAAGCGCCTCTACGACCAGATGCCGGAGCCGAAGTACGTCATCTCCTTCGGCGCCTGCTCCAACTGCGGCGGACCGTACTGGGACTCCTACTCGGTGACCAAGGGCGTGGACCAGATCATCCCCGTCGACGTCTACGTACCCGGTTGTCCGCCCCGCCCGGAGGCGCTGCTACACGGCATCCTGCGGCTACAGGAGAAGATCGCCGCCGAGCGGTCCGGCATCGGGGGCGTGCACCGGCCGGACCCGCTCGCCGCGCCGGCCGCCGGGGCGCCGGCCGCGGAGGCACCGACCCTGCCGGCCACGCCGACCGCCGAGGCGCTGACCGCGCCGCTGGTCCGCCCCCCGGAGAAGCCGGTACCGCCCCCGGGCGACTGATCCCAACGTACCCGAGCGGGGGTGTCCCCGCGGACGGCCGAGGGGTCCGGCCGGCCAACGGGCCGGTCGCCGTCGAGCGAAGATGATCTCTCTTGTGGCGCGGGGTGGCTAACCTGCCGCTGGTGGAGACCGAACAACGGGCCGCGCGCATCGTCGACGTACTGATCGACGAGTTCGGCGCGCTGATGGCCCTGGACCCCGCGGCGTTCCGCCGCAAGTTCCGCAAGATGGCCGCCTCCCCGTTCGCCTTCTACCGGGGCAGCGCGGCGCTCTTCTACGCCGACCTGATCGGCGACTTCGCCGACGACCGCTACCTCGACGAGCGGACCAGCCGCGTGTGGATCCACGGTGACCTGCACGCCGAGAACTTCGGCACCTACATGAACGCCTCCGGCCAGCTCGTCTTCAACGTCAACGACTTCGACGAGGCGTACGTCGGGCCGTTCTCCTGGGACCTCAAGCGCTTCGCGGCCAGCGTGGCGCTGATCGGGTACGTCAAGGCCCTCTCCGACCAGGTCATCACCGATTTGGTGACCCGTTTCGCCGCCGCCTACCTGACCGAGCTGCGGGCGCTCGCGGCCGGGGGCGACGACGCGATCGGCTCGATCACGCTGGCCAACGCCGACGGGGTGCTGCGCACGGTGTTGCAGCGGGCCCGGCTCAACACCCGGGTGGAGCTGCTCGCCACGCAGACGACGATCGACAACTACGAGCGTCGCTTCTCCCTGGGAGAGGGGGTGTTCGAGGTCGACGAGCCGACCCGGGCGCGGGTCGTCGCGGCGTTCGAGCGGTACCTGGCGACCCTGCCCGTCGCGTCCGCCGCGCAGCGACCGGTCGCCGCGCACGTCAAGGACGTGGTGCTGCGCAAGGGCGTGGGGATCGGGTCGGCCGGCCTGCCGTCGTACAACCTGCTGCTGGAGGGGCACACCCAGGCGCTGGAGAACGACGTCGTGATCTACATGAAGCAGGCCCAGGTCCCCGCCGTGGCGCGGCACATCGCCGATGGGCGGGTCCGGGGCTACTTCCAGCACCAGGGACACCGCACGGCGGAATCCCAGCGGGCCCTGCAGGCGCACGCCGACCCGTGGCTGGGCTACACCGAACTGGACGGCACGGGCCAGCTCGTCGCCGAGGTCTCCCCGTACGCGGCCGACCTCGACTGGTCGGACGTCAACGAGGTGGCGGAGCTGGCCGGCGTGATCGGCGACCTCGGCCGGGCGGTGGCCCGGATGCACTCGGTCGCCGACGACGAGTCGAGCCACGACCTGGTGGACTTCTCCACCGAGGAGGCGATCGTGGCGCAGATCGGCCGGGACGAGGCGGGGTTCGCGGCACACCTGGTCGACTTCGCACACGACTACGGACTGCGGGCCCGGCGGGACCACGAGATCTTCGTGGACCTCTTCCGCAACGGTCGGCTGCCCGGCATCTGACCCGGCGTCACCGGGTGAAGTCGAGGACCACCTTGATGTCGTCGCTGCCCGGCGTGTACGCGTCGGCGTACGACTCCACCGGCAGCCGGCGGGTGATGATCGACTGGAGCCAGTCGGGGTTCGCCGTGGCCAGCGCCTCGGCGGCGAGCTGCCAGTGCCGGCGGTTGGCGTTCACGGAGCCGAAGACCACGTTGTTCTCCAGCACGAGCTGCCGGTTCAGGGCCCCGGCGTCGAAGTCGATGGTCCGGCCGCCGCTGGAGACACCGGTCAGGCAGACGATGCCGTTCGGGCCCGCCTGGCACATCGCGTCGAGCACCACCGTCGGCGCGCCGGTGCATTCGAGCACCACGTCCGGCGCGAAGTCCAGCTCGTGCACCGGGCCGGTGTGGTAGGTCGCGCCCAGCGCGGCGACGAGGGTGGGCTTGGGGCCCTCCGTGGCCCGGTCCAGCACGTGCACGGTCAGGCCGCGCTGGGAGGCGAGCAGCGCGGCGAGCAGGCCGATCGGCCCGGCCCCGGTGACCAGTACCGTCTGCGGTTTCCACTCGGCCCGGGCGCCGATCCGCTCGATGTGGTCCCACGCCTTCGCGACCACGCTGGTCGGTTCGAGCAGCATGCCCACCGACTCCAGGGACGGATGCAGGCCGACGGCGAACTTCGGCTGGATCCGCCACCGGTCGCGGGCGAAGCCGGGCAGCCCCTTGATCCCGTGTTCCGTGTAGCGGCCGTTGAGGCACATGTCCCACTCGTCGACCGCGCAGTTCGGGCACGGTACCGGGTCCGGGTGGCGGACGATCCCGGCGACGAGGTCGCCCGGGCGCAGCGTGCCGGTCGGGTCCTCAAGCACCCGGCCGAGGGACTCGTGTCCCAGTACGAGTCGCTCGGCGCCCGGTTCCGCCTCGCCGTAGCTGCCCGAGATGATCTCGTGATCGGTACCGCAGATCCCGACCGCCACGGCCTCCACCAGCACCGCGCCCTCGTTCGGGGACGGCTCGGGAAAGTCCTCGATCAGTTCCAGCGATTCGGGCACTTCCGGCCTGACGGTGATCGCGCGCACGCCGACCATCTTTCCCGCCCGCACGGCGCTTACACCGGCGGGACCGGACCATCCGCTCCCGGTCCCCGGCGCGGCGTCGGACGCCGCCGTCGTACCGGGGGAGGAGCGGCGCGATTGTGCGCGGCGCCGCGAATGTTCCGGCGGTCAGAGGGTACGCGCGGCACGCGGTCCGGCGGAGGGCCCGCGCGGCGGCGGGCGGGCGCGGGGGCCGCGGTGCCGCCGGCGAGGAGGAGCGGTGTCCGCGGCGCGGGTACGCCTGATACGACTGATGCTGGTGGCCGCGGTGCCGGCGGCGATCGAGGGCGCGGTGCTGCGCGTCATCGAGTTCCGGTCGGCGCTGCCGATCTCACCCCAGGCCAGCGCCGTGTCGCCGTACGGGTCGTTCCACGACCTTCGCTGGCTGCTGGTCTACCACGACTCCTGGGCCGCCCTGGTCGGGGAGGCGCTCGCCGCGATCGTCTTCCGCGGGCTGCTCGCGTCGGCGCTGCTCGCCCTCGCCTGGCCGCCGGAGGTACCGCGCCCCGGGTTGCGCCGGCTGATCGGGCGGAACCTGGTCTTCGCGGCCTTCCTGCTGGTGGTGCTGGCCCCGTGGGCCGGGCTCGCGGTGGTCGCGTCCGAGGTGTCGCTGCCCTCGTTCGTGCTGCTGGAGCTCATACCGTTGCTGCTGCTGACCCCGGTGCTGCTGCGCGGCGGGATCGTGGCCGACTGGTGGCGGGGTCTGCCGTCCGCCCGGCTCATCGGCTGGGCGCTCGTCGCGTTCCTGACCCCGATGCTGGGGGGCGCGCTGGTCCGGCTGCTTCCGGACGGGTGGCAGGTGATGTTGGCGACCGTCGCCGGGGCGGGCAACGGGCTGCTCTGGTGGGGGCTGGTCCGCGCCGTGCTGCACCCCGGGCGGCTGCGGTGGCGGCGCGTACCGGTGGCGCCCCTGCTCGTGGCGCTGCTCGTGGCCGCCACGTTGGTGGCCGACACCGGCGCCGGCAACCCGGGGCCGGGCACCCCCGACCGGCAGCCCCTTGACGTGCTGCCCGAACGGGGCGAGACCGGGCACACAGTGATCTACCTGGACGGCTACGACTCGAACTACAACGGGCGGCCCACCCCGGCGCGGCCCACGGTGACCCGCTTCTCGTACCGGGGCCTCGACGAACACGGGGCGCCCCGGCCGTACTCGTCCGCCGACACGCACCAGTCCGTCGAGTCGGCCACGAACCTGCTGGCCGTACAGGTCGCGGAGCTGCACGCCCGCACCGGCCGTCCGGTGGCGCTGGTGGGTCAGAGCGAGGGTGCCCTGGTCATCCGTAGGTACCTGGACCGCCGGCATCCCGCGGTCGACACGGCCGTGCTGATCAACCCGCTCGTCCGGGCCGGCCGGGCCTACTACCCGCCCCCCGGAGCGAAGACGGGGTGGGGGATCGGGACCGGCTGGCTGCTGCGGGGGATGCTCGCCGCCGAGCGGGACCTCGAAGTCGTGCCGGACAGCGCCGACGAGCCGTTCCTCCGGTCACTCATCGACGGCGCGCCGTTCTACCGCAACGAGACGCTCTGCCCGGTTCCCGGCGTACGGATGATCGCGTTTCTGGCCAGCTCCGACTATCTCGTGGTCCCGCCGGCGATGTACGCCCAGATCCCGATTCTGGAGGTCGCCGGGCTGCACGGCACGCTGCTGTACCAGCGGCGGGTGTCGGAGCGGGTGGTCGACTTCATCCGCGGGCGCGACCCGATCAGCGACGGGGACCGGCGGCCGAGGCTGTCCGTGGGCGACCTGACGGTGCAGGGCGCGTTCGGGGCGTGGCAGGCGCCGGCGCTGGCGCTGGCGGTCAACCCGGTCTGGCATCCCATGGACGGCGTCGACGCCTCCTTCCACGGTCGACGCTGCCCCGGCTGACCGGGCCCGTCGTCCGGCCCGTCCGCATCCTGTCGTCCCCGTCCGTGCGCGTTCCGTCGTCCGGTGCGTGCGCGTCCCGTCGTCCGTTTCGGGCCGCGCGCGTCGGGCGCGACCACGTGCGGTGGCCATAGGATCGCGGGCATGACACCGGACGAGGTCGGCAGGCGGCTGGGCGAGCTGCTCGCGGACGCGGAGGTCGCCGTCGGGGTCTCCGGCGGCCAGGCGTACGCCCGGGCCACCGTCGACGTACCGCCCGCGAGCTGGCGGGACGCCTTGCTGGCGGCCCGGGACGACGGCGAGCTGGCCTGCGACTTCTTCGACTGGCTCTCGGCCGTGGACGAGCTGGCCGGCGGCTTCGACGTGCTCGCGCACCTCTGGTCGACCCGGCACCGGCATGGCGTGCTGGTACGGACCCGGCTGCCCCGGGAGGCCGCCCGCGTGCCGTCCGTGGTCGACATCTTTCCCGGCGCGGACTGGCACGAGCGGGAAACGCACGAGATGTTCGGCATCGACTTCACCGGGCATCCCGGCCTGCGGCCGTTGCTGCTACCGCCGGAGTTCGAGGGGCATCCGCTGCGCAAGGAGTTCATCCTCGCCTCGCGGGTGGCGAAGCCCTGGCCCGGCGCCAAGGAGCCGGGCGAGTCCGAGGCGGGAACGGCCCGGCGGCAGCCGATGCGCCCGCCGGGCGTACCCGCTCCGGGCGAGTGGGGACCGGCGGACCAGGCCCGGCCCGCCCCGGCGCGCCGCGAGCGACCGGCCGCGCGGCGGCCCGGCGCCCGGCCCGGGCCGGGCGCGACGGCGCGGGCGGAACCCGCGGCCGAGCCGGCCACGCGGCCTCCGGCCCAGCCGGCCGAGCCCCCGGTTTCGCCCGCCGAGCCGCCGGCCGGCCCGCCGGGCGCCGGCGGTGCCGCCCGCGGCGACGACGGTGAGGGGAGTGCCTGATGCCGCTCTGGCTGGAACTGCTCGTCCGGGTGGTGGGCGTGGTGGTGGCGTTCCTCACCCTGCCGCTGATCGTCGGTCAGGCGGAGCACAAGGTGATGGCACACATGCAGGGCCGGCTCGGTCCGATGTACGCCGGCGGCTTCCACGGCTGGGCCCAGCTCATCGCCGACGGGGTCAAGTTCGTGCAGAAGGAGGACATCACGCCCCGGGAGGCGGACCGGGCGGTGTTCCGGCTCGCGCCGGTGGTCGCGCTCGTGCCGTACCTGTTGGCCCTGCTGGTCATCCCGCTCGGCCCGGGCGACCTGGTCGGGCAGCCGCTGGACATCGGCCTCTTCTTCGTGCTGGCCGTGGTCGGCGTCGGGGTGGTCGCGGTACTGATGTCGGCCTGGGCGTCGGCGAACAAGTACAGCCTGCTCGGCGGGTTGCGCGGCGCCGCGCAGCTGCTCGGGTACGAGCTGCCGCTGGTGCTCGCGTCGGCGAGCGTGGCCATGGCGGCGGGAACCCTGAGCCTGCCCGGCATCGTCGCCGCCTGGCAGCCGTGGTGGCTGCTGTGGCAGGCCCCCGCGCTGCTGGTCTTCTTCGTCGCCGGGCTCGCGGAGATCCGCCGTCCGCCGTTCGACATGCCGATCGCCGACTCGGAGCTGGTCTTCGGCTACATGACCGAGTACACCGGGCTGCGGTTCGCCTTCTTCCTGCTCGCCGAGTACGTCGGGATCGTCGTCATCGCCGCGCTGACCACGGTGCTCTTCCTCGGCGGCTGGCAGGGGCCGTTCGGCGACGAGTATCTCGGCTGGCTCTGGACGCTGGTCAAGGTCTTCGCCGTCTCGTTCGTGATCATCTGGGTCCGGGTCTCCTACCCGCGGCTGCGCGAGGACCAGTTGCAGCGGCTCTGCTGGCTGGTGCTGGTACCGGTGGCGCTGGGGCAGCTGGTCCTCACCGCGGTCGTCCGGGTGCTGCTCTAGCCCGCGTTCCACGAGGACCGGCCGGTCGGCGGCGGACCGGGCGGTCGCCCTCGGCGGGGCGGCGCTACGCTGGCCGACCGTGACGGACATCGACGGTGCGGTACGGCGCTTCGTGACCGACGTGTGGAACGCGCGGCACGAGGAGACGGCCTTCGAGCTGGTCGCCGCCGACTGCCCCGGGCTGGACGGTACGGGACCCGAGGCGACGCTGGCGTGGCACCGCGTCCGCCGGAGCGCCTTCCCCGACCTGCGCTACCGGATCGTGGACCTGGTGGTCTCCGGCGACCGGGCCGAACTGCACTGGCGCGCGGCCGGCACCCAGCTCGGCCAGCTCGGACCGGTACCGCCGAGCGGGGAGGTGGTCAGCTACTCCGGGGCGTCGTTCCTGCGGTTCGACCCCGACGGCAAGATCATCGATGTGTGGAGCGTGAACGAACTGCTCCACCTGCTCCAGGAGCCGGCGACCGCTACAGGTGCCGGGGCGTCAGCCGGTCGAGCGACAGGTTGACCGGCCAGGGCTCGCCGACGTCCACGAACTTCGTCCACCGGCCGGTCTCCTGGTAGACCTCGGCGATCGGATCGATCCGGTACGTGTGCACGACCAGCTCGCCCTCGGTCTCGACCCGCCAGTAGTGCGGGATGCCCGCCTGCGCGTAGAGCGCCGGCTTGGCGATCCGGTCCAGGCTCTGCGAACTCGGCGAGACGATCTCGATGGCGAGCACCACCTCGTGCGGCTCGTACCGACAGGTGCGCCGCGCCGCCGCGGTGGCGGTGGTGACCAGCACGTCGGGGATGAACGACCGGCGGCGGTTGATCCGTACCTCGACGGCCTGGGTGACGTCGTACTGCTCCGGGCAGTCCGCTTCGAGCGCGACCATCAGCCGTCCGGCGATGGTCTGGTGGGCCGCGGTGGGGGAGGGCGTCATGATCAGGACTCCGTCGAGAAGCTCGCGGCGGTGGCCGTCGTCGGGCATGGCGTCGAGGTCGTCGGTGGTCCACCCGCCGGGCGGCGGGTAGTCGCTCACAGCCGCGGTCATGGTGACGCTCCGTTCTCGCGGATCGGGTCCAGTCGGTCACCCACCGCTACCGTACCGGGTCGGCCGGGCCGGGTGGTCGCGCCCGGGGCCGCGACACGGCAGGATAAGCGGCATGGGTGTGCCCGGAGAAGGACTCGCGAAGGGGCTCGCGGTCACCTTCAAGACGATGACCAGCCGCTCGCACACCCAGCAGTACCCGGACGTAGCCCCCGAGCTGCCGCCGCGCTCCCGTGGGGTGATCGCCCTGTTGGAGGAGAACTGCACGGTCTGCATGCTCTGCGCCCGCGAGTGCCCCGACTGGTGCATCTACATCGACTCCCACAAGGAGGAGGTGTCGGTACCCGGCGCCGCGCGGGCCCGGCAGCGCAACGTGCTGGACCGCTTCGACATCGACTTCTCGCTCTGCATGTACTGCGGCATCTGCGTCGAGGTCTGCCCCTTCGACGCGCTCTACTGGTCGCCCGAGTTCGAGTACTCCGAGTACGACATCCGCGACCTGCTGCACGACAAGGACCACCTGGGACAGTGGATGGCCACCGTGCCGCCGCCGCCCGCGCACGACCCGAACGGGGAGCCGGCGAAGGAGGAGAGCACGGCGGCCCGCCGCACCGGTGCCGGTGGTACCACCACCCCCGCGGCCCGGCCCGGCACCCGCCCGGTACGCCCCGACGAGGAGCCGAGGTGACCGGCGCCGACGTGCTGCTGCTCGCGCTCGCCGCGGTCGCGGTCGGTGCCGGGGCGCTGGTGGTGACCACCCGGCACGTGGTCCGCGCCGGCCTGCACCTGGTCGTCTGCCTCGGCGCGGTCGCCGGCCTCTACCTGGTGCTCACCGCCGAGCTGGTGGCCTGGGTACAGGTGCTGATCTACGTGGGCGCGGTCGTGGTGCTGCTGCTCTTCGCGGTCATGCTGACCCGGGCGCCGATCGGCGCCTCCGACGACCTCGACCGCCCGCTCTGGCCGGCCGCGCTGATCGGCGGCGGCTCCGGCCTCGGGCTCGCCGCGCTGCTGGTGGACGCGTTCCGCTGGGTCCGGGTCGAGCCGCCCGCGCCGGGCACCGCCGACCGCCTCGGCGGGGAGATCTTCCGTACCTGGGTGCTGCCGTTCGAGGTGCTCTCCGTGCTGCTGCTCGCCGCGCTGGTCGGCGCGGTCGTGCTCTCCCGGCGCGAGATCGGCCGGCGCGAGGTCGCGCCGCGCGAGACCGGCGAGCGCGAGGTCGGGCGGCGCGAGGCCGGGCCGCGCGAGACCGGGCGGCGCCCGTGAGGCCGGTCATCCCGTACGTCGCCGCCGCGCTCCTGTTCGGGCTGGGCGTCTTCGGCGTGCTGCGCCGGCGCAACGCCGTGCTGGTGCTGATGTCGGTCGAGCTGATGCTCAACGCGGTCAACCTGATCCTGGTCACCGCCTCGCTCCCGCTGCCCGCCGAGTTGGCGGCGAGCGGCGTTCCCGCCCTGCCGCACGGCGGGCAGGTCTTCGCGCTCTTCGTCATCGTGCTCGCCGCCGCCGAGGTCGGCGTCGGTCTGGCGATCGTGCTCCAGCTCTACCGGATGCGCGCCAGCGTCGCGATCGACGAGGTACCGCTGGACGGGCCCCGCGACGGCACCGAGCCGACCGACGAGGCGACACTCCGGGACGAGGCAGCACCGCGGGACGGGACGGCGCTCCGGGACGGGGCCACGGCCGGCGAAGGTGCCCCGGCGACGGCGCGGGGTGAGCGGCCGTGACGGCCCCGGGCGTGCTCGGGCCGCTGCTGCCGGCCGTACCGTTCGCGGCGGCGCTGGCCGGCCTGCTCCTGCCGCCGGCGCCCCGCAGCCGCTCCACCGTCGGCGGCGCGGCCGCCCAGCCCGGCGTGCGCGCGACCGCCGCCGCGCTCGGCATCACCGGTGCCGGCGTGGCGCTGGCCGTCTCGATCGCGCTGCTGGTCGCGCTCGACGGCGGGTCGGCGGAGACCTCCACCCGCTGGGTCGAGGTCGGACGGCTCGCGGTCACCTTCGGTTTCCGGCTCGACCCCTCGGCCGCCCTGGTGGCGGTGGCGGTCAGCGCGGTGGCGTTGGCCGTGCAGGTCTACTCCGTCGCGTACCTGCGGCGCGGCCCGGCCGACGACGCCGACGTGGACCACCGCTACGCCCCGTACGCGGCCCAGGTCAGCCTCTTCACCGCGGCGATGCTGCTGGTCGTGGTGGCCGGAGACCTGGTCATGCTGCTGGTCGGCTGGGAGGTGATGGGCATCTGCTCGTACCTCCTGATCGCCCACGACCGCCGGCTGCCCGAGGCCCCCGCCGCCGCGATGAAGGCGTTCCTGGTCACCCGGGTCGGCGACGTCGGCTTCCTGCTCGGCATCGCGGTGCTCGGGATCGGCGCCGGCAGCTTCCGCGTCGCCGACGTGCTGCGGCACGACTACCACCCCACCACGCTCACCGTGGCGTGCCTGCTGCTGCTCGCCGGGGTGGCCGGCAAGAGCGCCCAGTTTCCGCTGCACACCTGGCTGCCGGACGCGATGGCCGGCCCGACACCGGTCTCCGCCCTGATCCACGCGGCCACCATGGTGGCGGCCGGCGTCTACGCGGTCACCCGGCTCTTCCCGCTCTTCGTCCGGGCCCCCGGGGCGCTCGCCGTGCTCGGCGTGATGGCGGTGGTCACCCTGCTGCTCGGGGCGTTCGCCGCGACCGCGCAGGACGACCTCAAGCGGATACTGGCCTGGTCGACCGTCTCGCAGATCGGCTACATGGCCGGGGCCCTCGCCGTCGGATCGCCCACCGCGGCGCTCTTCCACCTGCTCAGCCACGCCGCCTTCAAGGCACTGCTCTTCCTCGCGGCGGGCTGCGTCATCCACGCCGTCGGTACCACGCTCATGTCGGGCATGGGTGGGCTGCGCCGGACGATGCCGGTCACCTTCTGGTCCACCCTGGTCGGGCTCGGCGCGCTGGCCGGCGTACCCCCGCTGGCCGGTTTCTGGAGCAAGGACGGGATTCTCGCGGTGGCGGCCGAGGCGGCCCGGCACGGCGGCGGTCCCGCCCCGGCCTGGGTGGCCTGGCTCGTCTGGCTCGGCGGCCTGCTCGGGGTCGCGGTGACCGCGTGGTACGCCACCCGGCTGTTGCTGCTCACGTTCTTCGGGGCGTCCCGCGCCCCGGCCGCCCGCCCGCACGATCCGCCGGCCCTGATGCGCTGGCCCGTGCTGCTGCTCGCGGTGCCGAGCGCGCTGCTCGGGCTGCTGGGCTTCGCCGACCCGTTGGTGCGCTGGCTGGTCCCGGCGCCGCCGCCCGGAACGCCGGTCCCCCTGCTCCCGGTGGAGCTGGTGCACCTCGGTCCGGAGCTGTTCCTGCCGGTCGCGCTGGCGCTGCTCGGGGCGGGACTGGCCGGCTGGCGCTGGCGCCGCCTCCCCGGCGCCGACCCGGCCGCCGCGCTGGGTCCGCTGCGGCCGGCGTTCGCCCGCGCCTTCTGGCTCGACGAGGTCCAGCGCGCCCTGGTGGTACGCCCGCTCGCCGCGCTCGCCCGGGTGCTGCGGCGCGGCGACGAGGCGGTGATCGACGGCGCGGTGGTCGGCGCCGGGCGGGGCGCCGCCGCGCTGGGCGCGCGGCTGGGTGTCCTGCACCGGGCCGCGCTGCCCCGGGCCGCCGCCGCCGTGCTGGCCGGGGCACTGCTGATCGGCCTCGCGGCCGTGCTCCTCGGAGGTGTCGGATGAGCGTCGGGCAGGTGCTGCTGGCGGCCACCCCGGCGCTTCCCGCCGTCGGCGCGGCCGTGGTCGCGCTGCTGCCCGCGGCGGCCGACCGGGGCGCCCGGGTCGTCGGCACGATCTTCGCGGCCGTGACGTTCCTGGCCAGCCTGCTGCTCTACGCCGACCGGCACGCCCCGTCGGGCTCCCCGGTGCCCGGCTCCGCCCCGTCGGGTCCGGTACGGCCCTGGCACGAGCTGGACCTGGCCTGGGTGCCCGGCCTCGACCTGCGGTTCCACCTCGGCGTCGACGGGCTCTCGTACCCGCTGGTGGTGCTCACCGCGCTGCTGACCCTGCTCTGCTGCGGCTACACGCTCTGGCACGTACCCGGGACGCCCCGGGAGGGGTTCGCGGCGTCCGGCGCGGGCCGCGGCCGTACCCTCGTCGCGCTGCTGCTGGTCGTCGAGGTCGGCATCCTCGGCACCTTCCTCGCCCTCGACCTGGTCCTCTTCTTCGTCTTCTTCGAGATCGTCCTGCTGCCGATGTACGCCGTGATCGCCGGCTGGGGCGGTACCGCCGAGCCGGCGGAGGCCGACCCCGAGCCGGGGCGTACGCCCGGACCGGCGCCCGCCGACGCGCGACGGTCGACGCCGCAGCAGGCCGCGGCCCGCAAGTTCGCCCTCTACACGCTCTTCGGCTCGGTGCTGCTGCTGGTCGGCGTCCTCACGGTGGTCACCGCCGCGGGCACCGCCGACATCGTGGCGCTCACCGGCGGCGCCGGCCTCGGCCGCGGTACGCAGCTGACCGCGTTCACGCTGCTCGCGCTCGCCTTCGCGGTGAAGAGTCCACTCTGGCCGCTGCACAGCTGGTTGCCGGACGCGCACACCCAGGCGCCCACCGTCGGCAGCGTCATCCTCGCCGGGGTGCTGCTCAAGATGGGCACGTACGGGCTGATCCGGGTCGCCGTCGGGGTGGCGCCGGAGGGCGCCCGGTGGGCCGCGCCCGTCCTCGGCGTCCTCGCGGTCGCCGCGATCGTCGTCGGTTCCCTGGTCTGCCTGGCCCAGGACGAGCTGAAACGCCTGATCGCGTACTCCAGCGTCGGGCACATGGGCTTCGTGCTGCTCGGCATCGCCACGCTCACCGCCACCGGCATCCAGGCCGCGCTGATCGGCAACATCGCCCACGGCGTCATCACCGGCCTGCTCTTCTTCCTGGCCGGCGCCGTCAAGGACCGTACGCACACCGGCGCCCTCGCCGAGCTGGGCGGCCTGCGCGAGACCGCGCCCCGCCTGGCCGGGCTGCTCGGGTTCGCCGCCGTCGCGTCGCTGGGGCTGCCCGGGCTCGCCGGCTTCTGGGGAGAGGCGTTCGCCGTGGTCGCCGCCCTGGAGCGGGGCGGCGCGTTCTGGACTGTCCTCGGCGTGCTGGCGGCGACCGGCGGGGCGCTCACGGCGGCGTACCTGCTGCGCCTGCTCCGGCGGGTCACCCACGGCCGCCCCGCGCCCCGGGTCGCCCGGTTGACGCCCGAACTGGCCGGCGCCGAACTGGCGGCGTGGAGCCCGCTCGTGCTGCTGGCGCTCGCCATCGGGCTGGTCCCGGCGCTGGTGCTCGGCATCGCCGGCGAGCCCGTGCGATCGCTCCTGGAGGCACTTCCATGAACGGCGGGGTACAAGCGGTCGACAACGTCGCGCTGCTGCCGGCGTACCTGGCGGCCGGTACGGCGGTGCTGGTGCTCCTGGCCGACCTGGTGGTGGCCCGGCGCGGCGTGACCCTCGCGGTCGCCGCCGCCGGAGCGGTCGCCACCGTCGTGGGGGCGGTACTGGTCGGCCGGGGCGGACCACGCGGCACGTTCTGCGCCGCCGCCGGCTGCTCGTACCACTGGACCGGGCGCGCCGCGCTGGTCGCCGCGCTCTTCGGCCTGCTCACCCTCGGCGTGCTGGCGCTCTCCGCGCCGCTGCTGCGCACGGGCGACGTCCCCCCGGGCGAGTACTGCTTCCTGCTCGCCTGCTCGATGACCGGCGGCGTGGTCCTCGGCGCGGCCAACGACCTGATCACCCTGGTCGTCGCGCTGGAGACGCTGACCCTGCCCCTGTACGTCCTGGTCGGCCTCCGGCGGCGCAGCCGGTCCGGCGCCGAGGCCGCCGTGACCTTCTTCGTGGTCAGCGTGGTCGCCACCAGTCTCACGCTGCTCGGGGCCGCGCTGCTCTACGCGGTCACCGGCGCGGTCCACCTCGACGCCCTCGGTACGGCCCTCGCCGGCGAGTCCGCCCTCGCGCACACGCCCCTCGCCACCGCGGCGGTGGCGCTGGTGCTGCTCGGGCTCGCGTTCAAGGTGGCGGCCGTACCGTTCCACGCCTGGGCGCCGGCGACCTACGACGGCGCGCCGCTGCCGGTCGCCGCCTATCTCTCCACCGCCTCGAAGCTCGGCGGGGTGGTCGCGCTGCTCGCCGTCGTCTCGGCGGCGCTGCCGGCCGAGGTCACCGGCCCGGTGTTGGCGCTGCTGGCCGTGCTGACCATGACGGTCGGCAACCTGGTGGCGCTGCGCCAGGAGCGGATGGTGCGCCTGCTGGCCTGGTCGTCCGTGGCCCAGGCGGGGTACGTGATCGCGCCGCTGGGTGCGCTCGCGGTGGCCGGCGGGCGTACCCCGGAGGCGGTGGCGGCGGCGCTCGCGGCCACGGTGGCGTACACCGTCTTCTACGTGGTGCTGGAGCTGGCCGCGTTCGGCGCGGTGGTGGTGCTCCGCCCGGCCGGCGCGGACGGCGGCGCCATCGACCGGTACCGCGGCCTCGGGCGGCGGCACCGCTTCACCGGCGCGGCCCTGGTGCTGGCGCTCGTCGGGCTGGCCGGACTTCCGCCCGGGCTGGCCGGGCTGTTCGCCAAGGTCACCGTGGTGCGTGCGCTGCTGGAGGGGGCGTCGACCTGGCTCGCCGTGGTGGTCGCACTCAACGCGGTGGTCGGGCTCGCCTACTACGTACGCGTCGCCGCGCTGCTCTACGCCCCGTCGCCGACGGAGCCGGCCGCCGGGATCCGGCCGGCCTGGCCGGCGGTGGCCGCGTTGGGCGCGGTGTCCGTCGTGGCGCTGGTCGTCGGGTTCGCCCCGCAACTCGTCCTCGACGTCGCCGCGCGGTAGCGGCACTCCCGTACGGGCCCCGCTCCGCCGTTCGTCGGCTTTCACAGGCAACTCTCAGCCATAGCCGGACTATGGAACGGGTATCGCACTGTTGCACGAGACGGCGGGCCCACCAGGTCCGTACATCGAAGGAGTGATCGTGCACCATCACAACGGTCTCAAGACGGCCGCGCTGCTCGGCCTGCTCACCGCGTTGATCCTTGCCGTCGGGTACGGGTTCGGCGGCAGTGGTGGTCTGGTGATCGCCGTACTCATCTCGCTGGCGATGAACGCCGCCACCTACTTCTGGTCGGACAAGCTGGCGCTGCGCTCGATGCGGGCGCAACCGGTCAGCGAGGCCGAATTCCCCGCGCTCTACCAGATGGTGCGGGAGCTGGCCGCCGAGGCGCGGCAGCCGATGCCCCGGCTCTACGTGAGCCCGACGTTGCAGCCCAACGCCTTCGCGACGGGTCGCAACCCGGCGAACGCGGCGGTCTGCGTGACCCAGGGGATCACCCAGATCCTGGACTACCGCGAGCTGCGCGGCGTCATCGGCCACGAGCTGTCCCACGTCTACAACCGCGACATCCTGATCTCCAGCGTCGCCGCCGGGCTCGCGGGCATCATCACGATGCTGGCGAACCTGGCCTGGTTCATCCCGCTCGGCGGCGGGGACGACGAGGACTCGCCGAACCCGGCGGTACTGCTGCTGATGCTGATCCTCGGCCCGCTGGCCGCGACCATCATCCAGCTGGCGATCAGCCGCAACCGCGAGTACCAGGCGGACGCCTCCGGCGCCACCCTGACCCGCGACCCGCTGGCGCTGGCCAGCGCCCTCCGGAAGATCCACACCGGTACGCAGCGACTGCCGTTGCCGGCCGACGGGCAGCTGACCAGCAGTGCCCACCTGATGATCGACAACCCGTTCCGGGGCGGCGGGATCTCCGCCCTCTTCTCCACCCACCCGCCGATGGAGCAGCGGGTCCGCCGGCTGGAGGAGATGGCCAGCGGCCCCGTCCCGCAGCGGTAGGGCGGGTGACCCGGGGCCTGGCCTCAGTCACACACCGGTCCGTGGCCCGTTCGGGCCGCGGACCGGTCGCTTTTCCGGGTACGGCCGCGACCCGGGTCGGTCGATCTCCCGCCCGCCCGCGGCCCCGCTCGCCGGCGGCGGGTACTACTTACCGGTAGTTCGTGAACTGCAGTGCGATGCCGAAGTCCTCGCCCTTGAGCAGGGCGATGACGGCCTGGAGATCGTCCTTCTTCTTGCCGGTGACGCGGAGCTGGTCGCCCTGGATCTGCGCCTGTACGCCCTTCGGCCCCTCGTCCCGGATCTTCTTGCTGATCGCCTTAGCCTTGTCCGAGTCGATGCCCTGAACGATCTTGGCGTCGATCTTGTGGGTCTTGCCGGAGGGGCGGGCCTCGCCGGCGTCCAGGGACTTCAGCGAGATGTTCCGCTTGACCAGCTTCTCCTTGAAGACCTCCAGCGCGGCTTTCACCCGCTCCTCCGTCTCGGCCTGGAGGCTGACGGCCTCCTCCCCGGACCAGGAGATCTCCGCGCCGGTGCCACGGAAGTCGAAGCGCGTGGAGAGCTCCTTCTCCGTCTGCCGGAGGGCGTTGTCGATCTCCTGCCGGTCGACCTTGCTGACGATGTCGAACGACGGGTTGGCTGCCATGATCATGCTCCTGCTGTCTGACCGATATGTAACTGTCTCGCGCCGCTGAGCAGCGGCACGTTCTGCCGACCGTACCCGGTTATGACACCTCCGGGTGCACCCGCTATCCTTGCTTCCGCTGCCGCGTACCGCGCGGCAACACACCCAGGCGGGTTGCCCGAGCGGCCAATGGGAGCGGACTGTAAATCCGTCGCGAAAGCTACAGAGGTTCGAATCCTCTACCCGCCACCAGGGTGCACACACGGCCTCCGAGCAGCCGAAAGGCTGACCGGAGGCCGTTGTCGTCGGGCCCCGCGCCGTCTCAGTGGATCTCGCTGTTGCTGGCCGTCCGGGACGCACCGGGGTGAAGATCATTAGGGCTGCCCCGCGGCGTGGCTGGGGTGGTCAGATCCGAGACGGTCTCTGGGGTGTCCGGAACGGCGCGGTCGTGCTCTCGCCACCGTGCACGGCTCGCCACGCTCAGGCGTCCGAGCGGGTGCGCGGCGGCGACGGATACCCGATCTCGGCAAGGTCTTCGGCGAGGTCGTTCGTCGTCGCCCGAGGGTTCAACCGATGTACGAGGTCGTCGGTGAGTGGGCGTAGGGCGAGGACTTCGCCAACGGCCTCTACGTCCACGCTCGTCTCGTAGTAGTCGTCGGCGAAGTGTTGGTATCCCATCGGCGTGGAGTCGATCAGTACCTTGAACAGCCGGTCAGCACCGTCGGAGTCGCCGTGGCCAGGGAGGTCGATGTCGCCGACCTGCCACCGGTCGTCGCCGGGCTGGCGCCACAGGCACACCGTCGCCTCCAACACACCCTTGAAGGTGAACGCCGGCTCGTGCACCTGCGCGGAGAACACCTCCGGCACGCTGTCGACCAGGCCCGGCCACAGGAGGCCGTTCCGGGCGGGGCTCATGGGCGACTCGTGGGCGAACCCCCGGACGAACACACCGGCCGGCGAGAACACGATCGAATAGCCGTCACCCGAGCCGTTCCGCATCGACGCCATCTCCTCACCCGGTGCCCAGCGCGAGTCGAAGGAGTAATAGCGGAACGCCCACTCCGGGCTCATGATGGCGTCCAGCATCGCCAACGCGCGGCACCGGTCGCGGAGCGTCGCGATGTCCGGCAGGACTTGAGCAACATCATGAGCGGTCACGGCCACATCTAACCCGAGCCGACGGCGGGCGGGGTCGAGTGCGGATCGGAGGGGATCCGAACCCCTGGTGGGGCAGGGCACGCCAGTGGCCCCACGCGTCCCCAGCCACAGTGCGTGCACCAGGCCGACCGGGACGCTGCAACAACCTGGCGCTGCCACCGGTCCGCAGGCATCTCGTGTGCTGTGCGTGCCAGGTCGGGCCATGGCCGGGCAGGTCGAGCTGATCCGCGGCCCAGATCGGAAACTACGGCGCGTTGAGGAATGCCCAGCCGACGACCGCGCTGATGATCAGCCCTATCCCGCCGCCCCACCCCACGAGTAGCCAGGTTCTGAACCGCTGAGTGCCGTACGAGGACAAGATGACGACGCCGGTCAGCAGGATCATCTGTGCGGCGACGGAGGTGCACAGGGCCGGGTAGAGGGCGGCGGTTCGGCCGCCCGAGTCGAGGTCCGCACTGCTGTCGCCAGCGGCGGCTCCCCGGACCGCGATACCCACAACGACGATGGCAAGCACGTGACCGAGCAGGCTGAAGCCAAGACCACCGAGGACTGGCCGGCGATCCGGTATCGCCCAGAACCTCGCGTTATGGGCGGCCGAATCTGAAGCTTCCTGCTGTTCCGTCACACGCACCTCGCTCGGCTGTGCCGCGAAGCTATCAGAGCGTCTTTCCCGTCCGGCTACGCCTCTCCCTCAGGGGCGCTGTTTCCCGGGCGTCGGTCCGGCGGGTCGACTCTGACGGGCGTGGCCAGGGGAGTGGCACCTTCGTCTGAGCGCAGACACAGCGGCCGGTCGAGCCGCGCCCGCACGTCGAACCGGCGTTTGAACGGCTACTCGTGACCATCGACTTCGCCGGGGTCTCGGGCGCGACGCTGCGGGACGCGTTGACCGAGAGAGCCGACAACGTGCGGGTCGGCAGGCTGGCGCCGGAGACCGTTCGCCGTCGCGCACTGAACTCGGACATGGCCGTGCCGATACCGCTACCGGGTCGCGGGAGACGTAGGCGGACGATCGGGCGGTGCGGCAGCGGGCCGAACGGACCACGCGGCGAGCGGCGGACGGGATCATCGACAACATGACCGCGTTCGGCGACCTCGGCCGGCTCGTTGCTGAGACGGGCCCGGTGCTACTCGACTTCGACGGCCCGGTCTGCGGCGTCTTCGCGGGCTACCCCGCCCCGCGGATCGCGGTCGAACTGGTCGACGTGCTCCGGCGCCAGGGCATCGACTTCCCAGCGAGCCTCGCCATCGAGCCGGATCCCCTTGAAGTGCTGCGCTGGATGGGTGCAACCGGCAACCGAGAGGCCACGCGGATCGTTGAGGATGCGCTCTGTGCCGCAGAGCGTCGTGCCGTGGAGACTGCCGAACCTACGGCCCACAGCCGAGAGGTCATCGTGGCCGCCCGGCGGGCAGGGCGGTCCGTGGCAGTGGTCAGCAACAATTCGGCGGGCGCCGTCGCTGCGTACCTGGCCGCACACCGCCTCGCCGAGTATGTCTCGGTCATGATCGGACGGGCGTATGCCGACCCGGACCGGATGAAGCCGAACCCGGAACCGATCCTGCGGGCCGTTCAAGACCTCAACGAGTCGCCGGGCCGCTGCGTGCTCGTGGGCGACTCGCTGTCGGACATCGAGGGGGCGCGGGCCGCCGGCGTGCCGGTGATCGGCTACGCGAACCGACCAACCAAGGTCGAGGCGCTTCGCGCCGCTGGGGCTGATGTCGTGATCACGAGCATGGAAGCGATAGCTACGGTATTCGTCGAGTTGGCCGGAGACTGAGATGCGCCCGCCTACTTCACCATCCGCACGGGCTGGCCGGTCAAGATGCCGTAGCCGACACCAACCAAGATCAGGACGCCGGTCACCGCGAAGGCCGCGCCAACCAGCCGCTCCAGCAGGACGAAGCGCGCTAGACGCCTCTCGTGCGGGTCGTCCGGCAACCGGCGCCACGGTGGAACTCGCCGCAGCACGCTCGCGTTCGACGTTGACCGCCGCACGTGCCACTCAGTGACGCCGCGAAAGTTGGTGGCCAGGCAGACGCCCGCGAGGCTCAGAGCCAGGCTCGTGACGACGCCCGCCAGGAACCGCCATGTCTCCATCCGACCCCTCCGACGTGGCTACCGGATCTTAGTTGGCGCCCCGTGTGTCAATCCGCGCCGCCGTGTCCGTGCTGATCGGCGTTCTTGCTGGTCGGTAGCGCGCGGTCATTCCTCGGACCCCTGACTGCCGGGCGTCTCCCGCCCGATCGGCGAGGCGGGATCCTCCCGCGGCCGCTGCCGATTTCGCAACGCGTCGAGCACCGCGACAAGGGCCAGCACTCCGGCCACCACGCTCAGTCCGACCATCGGCGACCAGCGGGCCAACGCCGCCGTGACCAGTAGCAGGACCACCAAGCCGAGTATCCGCGACCGCGGGACCCGGCCGAAGATCTGGTAATCCAGCCGCATCCGAGCGCCGAGGAAGAGCACCGGACCGCCCACCACGAACAGGAGCCACGTCGGCCGCACCGGCCCGTACGGATGGGCGATCACCAACTCGTAGCCGACCGCGGTGACGAGCACGCTGAGCACGATCAACACGTGCGTCCGTTCCAACGCCGTACCCAACTGGCCGGGCATGCCCGCCCGACCCAACGCCTCGGTCAGCAACAGACCGGCGCGGTGGAAGTAGATCCGCCACAGCAGCGCGCTCGTGGTGAACGCGACCCCGAAGGCGGCGGCGCGCTGCGCGGAGTAGTCCACGCCACTGAAGGCGAGGGCGATGACCATAATCGACTCGCCGAGCGCGACGAGGAACATCTGCTGGTGACGCTCGGCCAGATGTTGCCCGGCGATCCGCCAGCGGCCCACCGCCGCGGCCCCGAGCCACGGCAGCGGCCAGCCGAGAGCCCAGGCGAGGTAGTCCACGGCGAGCGCGGCGGCCCATAGCGGCAGGCGAAGCCGGTCCGGGCCCAACGCGCCGAGCAGCCAGAGCGGCGCGGAAACCGCCGCCCACGCGGCGAGCCGAAACGGCACCAGCCGTCGTGGATGGCCACGCAGCGCAACAGCGACCACCAGCGGCCGCACCACCGTCACCAGCAGGTACGCGACCGTGAACGGCAACGCCCGCTCCTCCATGGCGCGCGGCAGCGTCACCGCCATCACCAGTGCGGCGAACATGGTTCCGACCACGACCGCCTGGATGATCGACCGCTCCGGCTCGTACCGACTGGTGATCCAGGCGGTGTGCGACCAGATCAACCAGAGCGCCAGGAACAGCAGCAGGGTACGACCGAGCCCGGCAACGAGCGCCCAGCCGGTGTCGCCGCCGAGGTCGGCGAACCGTTGCGAGACCCGGGTGAGGGCGACGACGAAGGCCAGGTCGAAGAAGAGCTCCAGGAACGTGGCGCGCCCCGAGCTCGTCGCAGGGCGCAGCAGCTCGGCACCGCGTCCCGCCACCATCTCCCGTCCCTGTCCGCCCTGTGGCAGTAACGAGGTGGTCGCCTACGGGGTTGCGCCGGCCCTCGCCGCCTCGTCCCACCGCTGCGGCCTGCTCCCGGAACTCCACGTCTGGCCGACCCGCCCACTCGACGCCGGGCGAACCACGCCGCCCAGCCCGCGCCGGCGCCGGCGGGCCCGCCGGCGCGCTGTCGGTCGCAGCGGTACGGGTCGGCGGGGCGGGAGGGCGGGCGGCCACGCCAGGTTCGCCTAAGTCGACCACGGGGGTCGGAAAGGCTCGACTCCCGGTCACTGACCGTGTCCACCCAAACCGAGTTGGCAATGAATTACGAACCGCTGGCGCCGAGTACAGAAAATTTGATGAGACGTATTTCGATGATTGCGATCGTTTAGGTGCGCAGCGTTACCCGGATGGGATACAACAATTGCGATGGAACGGCTTGCCGCGCCCGCGACACTACTTTCGGTGCTTCCTTCGCCACTCCGTACCGGTTCCTGGTGCGGATCTGCGCGGTGACGTCTGGGTGGTTGCGGGAGCCGCCCATGTGCGCCTTGCTGGGGGCGAGGCCCGGGCTGCCGGACCATCGAACGTGGTCCGGTGGGTGGCCAGCCGCAGGAAACGTTGCATCGCATGCCCGAAATACCTGGTTAAGTCGTACATGATGGACACGACGCATTCGTGTGCGGAGGCCGATTGGCACGAGAGGTCTCGTTGGGCGTTGAGTGAATCAGACCCCGGTTCGAGGGGTGATGGGGTTGCGTCCGGCCGGCGGACTTGTCCCTACCGAACGGTTAAACTTTCTCGCCGGGGGCCCGTCCGGGCTGCTGCAGCTTTGCCGCCTTCCGGGATTGTGGCACCATCATGGGAACCTCCATGCCACCTCTTTCTCCACCATCCTCGACAGGAGCAACCGATGTCTGCTCGAAGACTGGGCCGGCTGCTCGGCACGACCCTGGCACTCATGGCAATCGCCGCCGTTCTTCTTGGTGCCGCCGACGACGGCACTCTGCGCACCGACGACTGGGAATGGTCGGCCTCGGTGCCGGCGGCTGTTCTCGACGCGTCGCATCTGTAACCCTGGGGCGTCGGCGTGTGAGCGACCCCTTAGCGCACAGCTGACGAAGTCGCGTCGTGGGCGATGAGGGGGCGGGATGGTCAGGCGCGAGAAGCCAACGAAGAGATCCAACGAGCTCGCCTGGCTGATCACCGGCCCGCTGAGCCTTCTCACAGTACTCTGCTCGATCCTGGTGGGCCTGGCCGGTGATAGTTGGTTCGGCGGGTGGTTCGGCGCCGGCCTTCTGCTGGTGTTCATGGTGGCCGCCGGCCTGCCGATCCTGACGTTCGTGACCCGGGGGCAGGCGCTCTCCGTCTCGTTGACCGAGATCCCCCTGGTTCTCGCGTTTTTCTTCCTGCCACCGCTCACTGTGGTGCTCGTCTACACGCTTGCGGCGCTGATTATCCAACTGCGCCGTAAGCTCGGGCCGGCGAAGTTCTGGTTCAACGTCGCACGCGCCGCCGCAGCCGCCTCGCTGGGAAGTTTGCTGCTTCTGGCCCTGCCGCCGATCAAGGGCACCGGACCCGGCACGTGGGGCGTCCTCTTCGCCGCGGTCACCCTCGTCACCCTCGTCACCCTCGCCTCCGTGATCGGCGTTATCACGCTGGTCCAAGGCTGGCAGGCCGGATGGGATGCGCTGCGCAGGGCGGCCTCGACCGCCCTCGCGACCGCGGTCATCAACGTCGCGATCGGCCTGATCATCCTGATCACGCTGGTCGCCACCTGGTGGTCTGTGATCCCACTGGGGGCCTTGACCGCCGCCCTCATCTTCGTTTACGCGTCCTACGCGCGGTTCTTCCGCCAGCACCGCACCCTCACGGACATGTACGACCTGACCCGCGCGATGTCCGAGAGCCGGCAGGACGGCACGCTGGCGGACTCGTTACTGGGCCGGGTTCGAGCCCTGATGCAGGCCGAATACGCGACGCTGTGGGTGCCCGCGCAGGGCCGGCACCCCGAAATCCTGCTCACCGCCCGCGTACACGACCCGGGCCTGCTCGACTTCGCGAAGGCACCCTCGGTCGTCCGGGAGCGTGCGACCGAGCAGGGCCGCACCATTGCCCTAGGTGAGCGCGTCCGTGGCGACGAGCAACTCCGGGAACAGCTCCGCGGAAGCGGCGTGAAGGACGTGATCGTTGTTCCACTCCGGTCCGGCCAGGCCGTGATCGGAACGCTGGAGGTGGTGAACCGGCTCGGTGACCTCGGCCATTTCGCGACGGCCGACGTTCCCGTGTTCGAGACCGTGGCCGCGCACGTGGCGGTCGCGCTGGAGAACTCGCGGCTCGTCGACCGGCTGCGCTACGACGCGTACCACGACGGGCTGACCAAGCTGCCGAACCGGCGGCGGGTCACCGAGGCGCTGGACGAGGCGGTCCGGGTACGCGCGCCCGGCGAGATGGTCGCCGTACTCCTCTTCGACGTCGACGCCCTGCGCCGGGTCAACGAGTCCCTCGGGTACGCCGCGGGGGACAAGGTGCTGGTCGAGGTGGCCAACCGGTTGCGCTCCTCCGCACCCCCGGGCGCGCTCGTCGGCCGGCTCAGCGGCGACGAGTTCGTGGTGACCCTGCGGGTCGAGAGCGCCGACTCGGCGCTCGCCCTCGCCACCGAGCTGCGCGCCCAGATCCGCGACCAGATGGTCTTCGACGCGCTGACCCTCGACGTGGACACGGCCGTCGGGGTGGCGGTGCACCCGGACCACGGCAGCGACCCGGCCCTGCTGCTGCAGCGGGTGGATCTCGCCGCCTCCGCCGCCAAGACGACCCCCGGCGGGATCCAGCTCTTCAGCACCGGCCTCGAGTCCCGGTCCATGCGCCGGCTCGGCCTCGCCGCGGACCTGCGCCAGGCGTTGGACAACGGCGATCTGCAGGTCTACTTCCAGCCGAAGGTGACCCTCGGTGACCGGAGTCTGGTCGGGGTGGAGTGCCTGGCCCGCTGGGAGCATCCCGCCCACGGTGCGGTCGCGCCGGAGGACTTCGTCGCGGTCGCCGAGCACACCGGACAGCTGAGCCGGCTGACGGAGGTGGTGCTCCGGGAGGGGTTGCGGCGCAGCCGCGACTGGAGCGCCGTCGACCGGCCGCTCGCCGTCGCGGTCAACCTCTCCGCCCGTACGCTGAGCGACGTCGACTTCCCCGGCCTGGTGCAGGACCTGCTCGCCGAGTACGCGGTGCCGCCCGACCGGCTGACCTTCGAGATCAAGGAGGTCGGCGTACTCGACGGCACGGATCGGCCCATGCCGACCCTCCGGCGGCTCCGGGAGATCGGCGTACGGCTCTCCGTCGACGACTTCGGCACCGGCTCCTCCCCGCTGGCCCACCTGCGCCGGTTGCCGGTGCACGAGGTGAAGGTCGACCGCTCCTTCGTCCAGGGCATGGCGACCGACCCCGGCGACCTCGCGATCGTCAACGCGGTGGTGACCCTGGCCCAGCAGTTCGGGCTGACCGTGGTGGCCGAGGGGGTAGAGAGCGAGCTGACCCTCGAACTGCTCCAGGACATCGGCTGTGAGATCGGGCAGGGTTTCCTGTTCAGCCGGCCGCTGCCGTACGAACGGTTGGAGGCCTGGTTCGGGGCGCAGCCGGAGGCGGACGGGGCCGTTCCGGCCGACGTACGGCGGCTGCGGGTCGTTCCCTGACGGTTCCCGCCCGCCCCGCCCGGATCCGGTCCGACCCGCGAGCGAGCGGGCGGAACACCGCGCCGAGGCCACCACGCGCCCAGCCGTCACCGCCGCACCTTCCGCCCGGAGGCTCGCGCTGCCGTGCCGCGCCTGCCGGCCCGCCGTCGAGCGCTCTGAGCTGCGCGAACCCGAGCGGCGCCGGAGGGTGGGGGCTCTGATTTCACCTCTGGATCGGGGCCGTGTACTCTAATCCCTGCGCGCCTCCCGGGGAGATCGCGCGGAGGCCCCCTTAGCTCAGTCGGCAGAGCGTCTCCATGGTAAGGAGAAGGTCTACGGTTCGATTCCGTAAGGGGGCTCAGTGGGTCTAGCCGGACCCAGGTACGGCGGTGTAGCTCAGTTGGCAGAGCAAGCGGCTCATAATCGCTGTGTCGCCGGTTCAAGTCCGGCCACCGCTACTTCTGGCCGCCGGGATCTTCCCGGAGTCCCGAAGGTGACGGGCGCCAGTGGCGCCCGCTTTGCATGTCCGCGCAGCTAGCGTCTACGCTGGTGCGTTGTAGTTGTTCCGCTAGCGAGGAAGGCCCTCCGCCGTGGCCAAGGCGACCGATGTCCGTCCGAAGATCACTTTGGCGTGTGTGGAGTGCAAGGAGCGCAACTACATCACGCGCAAGAACCGCCGCAACGACCCGGACCGCATCGAGCTGAAGAAGTTCTGCCCCCGGGACGGCCGGCACACCGTTCACCGCGAGACCCGCTGATCACCGCCGGCCCCGCGCCGGCTCCCAGCACCGCTCGCACCCGTAGCTTCGAAAACGCCGATCCGGCCCGAGAGCGCGCCCGACGCGCCTCGGACCGGATCGGCGTTTCCGCGTGCGCGGGAGGCCCGCCGGCGCACGACCTCTCCGGCCGGCCGACCCGGCGGCCCCGCCGGGTATCTTCACCGGCATGCCCTTGGACCCGTCCTTCGTCGGCCGGAGCTACCCGCCGACCGCCCCGTACCTGGTGGGGCGCGAGAAGATCCGTGAGTTCGCCACCGCGATCGGTGCCACCGACCCGGCGTACCACGATCCCGCCGCCGCGCGTGAGCTGGGTCACCCCGACGTCGTGGCGCCGCCGACCTTCCCGTTCGTGATGACGATGGCGGCCACCGCCCAGATCGTCGAGGATCCCGCCCTGGGCGTGGACTACAGCCGGGTGGTCCACGGCGACCAGCGCTTCGCGTACACCCGCCCGGTGGCGGCCGGCGACGAGCTGGTCTGTGTGAACACCATCGAGGAGATCACCTCCCGGGCGGGGCACGACTTCCTGACCACCCGGACCGAGGTCGCGACGGTCGCCGGCGAGCCGGTGGTCACCGTCTGGTCGAAGCTCGTCGTACGCGGGGAAGAGGGCTGACGTGGAACTACCGGTGAAGACCTTCCGGATCACCCGGGCCGATCTGGTCCGGTACGCCGGAGCCTCGGGGGACTTCAACCCGATCCACTGGAGCGACCGGTTCGCCACGAAGGTGGGGCTCCCCGGGGTGATCGCGCACGGCATGTACACGATGGCGCTGGTGGGCCGCGCGGTCACCGAGTGGGCCGGCTCGCCGGACGCGGTGGTGGACTACAGCGTCCGCTTCACCCGCCCGGTGGTGGTACCGGACGACGACGAGGGGACCGAGATCGAGGTCAGCGCGGTGGTCAAGGAGGTCACCGAGGACGGGCTGACCCGGCTCGAACTGACCGCGACCTGCCTGGGTGTGAAGGTGCTGGGCCAGGCCAAGGCCACCGTGCGTAGCCGGGGTTGAGAGGTCGTCCGGCGCGCGTCGCGGGACCGGTTGGGAAAGTTGCGGTCGTACCCGTACACTGGTCCGCCGTGGGGCAAGTGGCCTCCCGACCAGGCATGCGTGCCGGAGCGGGTGGCTCCTTCCCGCACAGGGGTGTAGCTCAATTGGCAGAGCAGCGGTCTCCAAAACCGCAGGCTGCAGGTTCAAGTCCTGTCACCCCTGCGCCTGAGGCCTGACCGTTCCCGGGGGTCGGAGTTCGGCCGGCCCGTCCCGGGACGGTAGGACCAGTACGCGTGCGTCCACCGACGTGCGAACCGACACCCGCGACGGAGGGCGAAGTGGCCGAGAGCAATCGGCGCGGCGAGGACGACGCCGCCGACGACCGCCTCGACGACGAGACGATCGACGACGCCGTCGACGATGACGCCGACGAGCCGGCCGCCCGGGGCGGCGGCACGGCCACTCGTGAGCGCACCAAGGCGGACCCCGCCGACAGCCGGAAGGCCAAGGCCGGCACCGGTCGGGTGGGAATATTCGGCCGGCTCGGGCGGTTTTTCCGCGAGATCGTGGCCGAACTGCGTAAGGTCATCTGGCCGACCCGCAAGGAGCTGCTGACCTACACCGCCGTGGTGGTCGTGTTCGTGGCCGTGATGCTGACGATCGTGGCCGGGCTGGACTTCGGCTTCGCCAAGGGCGTGTTGTTCGTCTTCGGCAACGGCGGCTGAGCAGCTGACACAGCAGATAGTGACGGAAGTGAGCGAGCGTGCCTGAGTACGACGAGACCGCCGAGTCCGTGGACGAGCAGTCCTCGGTGGCGACGGCGGCGGATGACGAGTCGGTCGAGGCCGCCAACGAGTCGAGTTTCGTCAACCCCACCGAGCCGGAGTCGGACGAGAACTACGACCCGGTGGCGGAGCTGCGACAGAAGCTGCGTTACGCCCCGGGCGACTGGTACGTGGTGCACTCGTACGCGGGTTACGAGAACAAGGTCAAGACCAACCTCGAGACCCGGATCACCTCCCTCGACATGGAGGAGTTCATCTACCAGGTCGAGGTGCCGACCCGCGAAGAGGTCGAGGTCAAGAACGGCAAGCGCTCGCAGGTGCAGGCCAAGGTCTTCCCCGGCTACATCCTGGTCCGGATGGAGCTCACCGCGGAGTCGTACTCCTGCGTACGCAACACTCCCGGGGTCACCGGCTTCGTCGGCGCGACGGACCGGGCCGACCGGCCCGCGCCGCTCTCGCTCGACGAGGTGATCAAGTGGCTCGCCCCGGCCGTGGAGACGGGCGAGCAGAAGAAGGCCAAGCCGGAGATCAAGGTCCTCGACTTCGAGGTCGGCGACTCGGTCACCGTCACCGACGGCGCCTTCGCCTCGCTGCCGGCCACGATCAGTGAGATCAACGCCGACCAGCAGAAGCTCAAGGTGCTGGTGTCGATCTTCGGTCGCGAGACCCCGGTCGAGCTGAACTTCAACCAGGTCGCCAAGATCTAGCGCTGGCCGGAGCTGACGCGTCGGGGCGCTGCCCCGACCGGTCCGGCCCGATCCCTCGCCCGGCGCGAGACCGGGCCGGCCCGGCCCGGTCCGGACCCTCGGCGGCCGGGCCCGGCGACTCCTGCGCTACCCTAGAACGTCGCCCGCGCCCCGTGCTGACCGTGCGCGCCCGGCGCCAGGTGCACATCCACCAGTCCAAGCCCCAGGAAGAGACATGCCTCCCAAGAAGAAGCTCGTCAAGACGTTCACGCTGCAGCTGCCGGCGGGCCAGGCCACCCCGGCGCCGCCGGTCGGCCCCGCGCTGGGTCAGCACGGCGTGAACATCATGGAGTTCTGCAAGTCCTACAACGCGCAGACCGAGTCGCAGCGCGGTGACATCGTCCCCGCCGAGATCAGCGTGTACGAGGACCGGTCCTTCACCTTCGTGCTGAAGACCCCGCCCGCGGCGCGCCTGCTGATCAAGGCGGCCGGCGTGCAAAAGGGCTCCGGCGTGCCGCAGAGCCAGAAGGTCGGCTCGGTGACCCGGGCGCAGCTGCGCGAGATCGCCGAGCGGAAGATGGCCGACCTCAACGCCAACGACGTCGAGCAGGCCGAGAAGATCATCGCCGGCACCGCGCGTTCGATGGGGATCACGGTCAAGGACTGACGTCCGCGACCTCCCCCTAAGCCAGCCCAAGTTCGTGGGAGGGTACGCGGCGTCCGCGGCCCGCCAGAAACCACAGGAGTAATTCGAGATGCGTAGCAAGAACTACCGCAAGGCCGCCGAGGCCGTCGACCGGGCGAAGCTCTACACCCCCGCCGAGGCGGTCAAGCTCGCCAAGGAGACGACCAACGTCAAGTTCGACGCCACGGTCGAGGTCGCGATGCGCCTCGGCGTCGACCCGCGTAAGGCGGACCAGATGGTCCGCGGCACGGTCAACCTGCCGCACGGCACCGGCAAGACCGCCCGCGTGATCGTGTTCGCCGCGGGGGCCAAGGCCGACGAGGCCGTCGCCGCCGGCGCCGACGAGGTCGGCACGGACGAGCTGGTCGCCCGGATCCAGGAGGGCTGGCTGGAGTTCGACGCCGCCATCGCCACCCCGGACCAGATGGCCAAGATCGGTCGGATCGCGCGGATCCTGGGCCCGCGCGGTCTCATGCCGAACCCGAAGACCGGCACGGTGACGATGGACATCACCAAGGCGGTCGCGGACATCAAGGGCGGAAAGATCACCTTCCGGGTGGACAAGCACTCCAACCTGCACCTGATCATCGGCAAGGCCTCGTTCTCCGAGAACCAGCTGATCGACAACTACGCCGCGGTGCTCGACGAGGTGCTGCGCGCCAAGCCGTCCGCGGCCAAGGGCAAGTACCTCAAGAAGGTCACCCTGACCACGACGATGGGGCCGGGCGTTCCGGTCGACCCGAACGTGGTGAAGAACCTCCGCGAGGCCGTCGAGGCCTGATCGCGGCCTCGCGACACGGACCGGGATCGAGGGCGTCCTTCGGGGCGCCCTCGATCTTTTTTGTCCGGTCCGGGTGGGTGGCTGGCCGCTGTTGGGCCGCCGGGTTCGCCCGGCGCTGGGTTTGTGGGGGCGCCGGGTGGGTGGGGCGCCGGCGGGTTTGTGGGGGTGGGGGCCGGATCGCCCACTCTGGGCGGTCAGGCTTGATCCCGTCGTGGGCGACCCGGCCCCACCCCGCCGGGTCGTCGTTCGTCGCTTGGCCGCCGGGCCGTGGGTGTTGTCCCGTACCTGTCCGGGTCCTGTTCGCGGGTTGGTGCCGTGGTCCGCGTGCCGCACCTTCCACGTCATGGTTCGTGGCGCCGGCCCGGGGCCCGGGGCAGCCGCGACGGGCGATTCATGCGAGGCTTCCTGTCATGCGGCTGGAGGATGTCTGGTTGCGGTACGGCCGGCGGACACCGTGGGTGCTGCGCGGCGTCGACGTGGAGATCTCGCCGGGCGAGGTGGCCGTCGTGCTCGGGCGCAACGGCGTGGGCAAGTCCACGCTGCTCCAGCTCGCGGCCGGCGTCCTCCGGCCGACCCGCGGCAGGGTACGGGACCGGCCCCGCGTGGTTGGCTGGGTCCCCGAGCGCTTCCCCGCCGACCAGCCGTTCACTATCCGGCAGTACCTGACCTCGATGGGCCGGCTGCGCGGGCTCTCGGCCGCCGCCAGCCGCGACGCGACCGGGGCGTGGACGGAGCGGCTCGGCGTGGTGCCGTACCTCGACGTCCGGCTGCCCGAGCTTTCCAAGGGCACCGCCCAGAAGGTGGGCCTCGCGGCCGCCCTGCTCCGCCCGCCCGACCTGCTGGTGCTGGACGAGCCGTGGGAGGGGCTCGACGCGGCCACCCGGGAGCAGGTGCCGCTACTGATCCGGCAGGTGCGCGACGGGGGCGGCGCCGTGCTGGTCAGCGACCACCGGGGCGAGACCGCCCGGCTGCCCGGCGCGCGGCAGTGGAGCGTGGCCGACGGTACGGTCTCGGTCACCGTTCCGGAGTCGGAGCGGGAGGGGATGGCGGTCGTCGAGGTCGCCGTCCCCGCCACCCGGGCCGCCGACACGGCCGCCGCCCTGCGCGCCGCCGGGCACCAGGTGCTGCGGGTACGCCAGGCCGACCCGTCCGAGATCGGTTGAGGGGGAGTCGGGGATGTTCGCGCTCGTCCGGATGCGTCTGACCGGTTTCGTGCGTACCGGTCGGGCGCTCGCGCCGCTGATCGCGGGGCTGGTGGTGCTCGGCGTCCTCTACGGCGGCGGGCAGGCGCAGGCCGGCGAGGCGTACGGCGTCTCCGCGGCCGTGCTCTTCCCGGTGCTGGCCTGGCAGGCCAAGTTGCTGCTCGACGCGGAGCCGGACGTGCAGCGCCGCCTCGCCCTGGTGGCGGTCGGCAGCCGGTACCGCGAGCTGGTCGCCGGGCTGCTCGCCGCGACGCTGGCCGCGCTGGTGACGGTCGTGGTCGCGCTCGTGCTGCCGTGGCTGGTCGGTGGGATCAGGGGACCACGCTCGGCCGGCGAGGCGCCCCTGTCGGAGGGGATCACGCTCGGCGTCTGGGCGCACCTGCTGGCGGTACCGGCGGCGGTGGCGCTCGGCGCCCTGGCCAGCCGGGCGGCCACGCGGAGCACCACGTACGGGATCGTCGTGCTCGTCGGCGGGGCGGTCGGCGCGGTGGTGATGGGGTTGAAGAACTCGGTGGCGCCGTGGCTCGCGCCGCCCGTGATGGCGACGGCCCGGGCGCTCAGCGGCGGGCCGGACGGGGTCGCGGTGGTCACGCTCACCCTCCAGGCGCTGCTCTGGAGCGCCGCCGTCCTGACCGGGTACGCCTGGCTGCGCCGCCGGTGGTGACCCGGGCCACCCGGGGTGATTTGGTGGTGACCTGGGGCGTCGCGTACTGTGGGGCGAGTGCCCGGCCTCAGGCCGGGTGCGATTCGTAACCACCCAGAGACCGCTGGTCATCGTGCTCCGGCACGATCGAAGGTCCCGCAGTGACGGGCGACCCGCGCAGGGGGAGACGGTGTCGCGTCGGGTCATCCTCGGATGATCGTGTCCGCCCCGTGCGCCCTGCGCCGGGGCTTTTCTCGTTGCCGCGGTTCCCGCACCGCCGACCCCGCGTCGGCGAGCCAGCCTGGAGCAATGAGAGAGGAGGGACATGGCGGACAAGCCGGTTCGGGCCGACAAAGCCACCGCCGTCGCCGAGCTCACCGAGCAGTTCCGGTCCTCGAACGCGACCGTGCTGACCGAGTACCGCGGCCTCACGGTCGCCCAGCTCACCCAGCTGCGCCGCTCGCTGGGCCGGGAAACCACCTACTCGGTCGCGAAGAACACGCTGGCCAAGCGCGCTGCGACGGACGCTGGCATCGAGGGCCTCGACACGCTGTTCACCGGTCCTACCGCGCTGACCTTCGTCTCCGGCGACGTCGTTGAGGCGGCGAAGGGCCTGCGCGAGTTCGCTAAGGCCAACCCGCTGCTCAAGATCAAGGGCGGCGTGTTCGAGGGCAAGGCGATCAGTGCGGACGAGGTCAACAAGCTCGCCGACCTGGAGTCCCGCGAGGTGCTGCTGGCCAAGCTGGCCGGCGCGATGAAGGGCAACCTGAGCAAGGCCGCGGCCCTGTTCCAGGCGCCGCTGGCGAAGACCGCCCGCCTCGCGGCCGCCCTGCAGGACAAGCGCGAAAAGGAGGGTGCCGAGCAGGCCTGACGGTCCGCTCGACGCACCGGTCGTTCGTTAGAGAAATAGGGAAAGGACGCCAGACATGGCGAAGCTCAGCACCGAAGAGCTGCTCGACGCGTTCAAGGAGATGACGCTGATCGAGCTGTCGGACTTCGTGAAGCAGTTCGAGGAGACCTTCGAGGTCACCGCCGCCGCGCCGGTGGCGATGGTTCAGGGCGGCGGTGGCGGCGGTGCCGCTCCGGCCGAGGCCGAGCCGGAGAAGGACGAGTTCGACGTCATCCTCGAGGCCGACGGCGGCAAGAAGATCCAGGTCATCAAGGTCGTCCGCGAGCTGACCGGCCTGGGCCTGAAGGAGGCCAAGGACCTGGTCGAGGGCGCGCCCAAGCCGGTCCTGGAGAAGGCCAACAAGGAGAACGCGGACAAGGCGAAGGCCAAGCTCGAGGCCGAGGGCGCCAAGGTCACCCTGAAGTAGTTCGCCGGCCGCCGACCGGCGGCCCCGTCCGGCACCCTCGATCTCGGTCGCGGACCCGGGCGGTACGGGGATGGCGCCGTCCCCGTGCGGTGACCTGACGCACATCGCGTCGCCGGCGGGGGGGGGGGGGGGGCGCCCCCCCCCCCCCCCCGGCCGGGCGGCCCCCCCCCCCCCCCCCCCGGGATAGGGGAAAGGCGCGGGGGGGGAGCAGAGTTGGGTGGGGGTGTG
>NZ_JBFAPK010000030.1:0-111999 GCF_040676675.1 Micromonospora sp. NPDC049559
CCGGGTGACGACGAGCCCGGCCTCCTCCAGCACTCGAAGGTGCTTCATGACCCCGAACCGGGTCACCCCGGCCGGGGCCGGCGCGATAGCCGGTACCCGGATCAGCCGTGGCTGTTGCGGGACGAGGGAGCGGCGGCGGTGTTGCCGAGCAGGCCGTCGGAGGACTCCGCGCCCTTGGCCGCGGGCTGCTTGGCCCGTTCCGCCGTGCTCGTCTTGTTCATGGCGCCCGCCTTCTCGCCGGCCGTCGCGGCTTTGCCGCCCGGCTCCCCGGCGGCCTTCGCCTTCTCCGCCACCACCGCGGCCTTCGGCGACGCGCCGGGCTGCGGCGCGTTGGCCGAGGAGGTGCCGATGATCGACTCGGCGTCCTCGCGGACCGACTCCAGCATCTGGTGCGAGTCGTACGACTCCCAGTCGGCCTGGTTGCGGCGGCGCGCCGCCACGGTACCGACGGCGCCGGCGACGGCTCCCGCGGCGAGCAGGCCGGCCAGGATGGACCAGCGCCTGCGGGCCGAATGCGACCTCTTCTTGCCCATCTTCTGCACCTTCTTCGATGTCGCCTTCCCGGTGGCCGAGCCGGCCTGGCTGGCACCGATGGCCGCCGCGGCGGCGAGCGGGGCGAGCCGTGCCATGGTCGAACTCATGCCGCGCGACGCCGTCTCGCGGACCCGGCCGGCGGCCGGAGCCAGGTACTCGCGAGCCGAGTTCGCCCGCGGGCCGACCGTCTCGCCCACCCCGTTGGCGGCGTGCGTCGCGGCGCGCACCAGATGTCCGAGGCTCTCGCCCAGCTCGGCCTTGACGAGTTCGCCGCGCGTCCTGCGCCGCCCAATGCCAAACACCGGTACCCACCTCCTGGGTTTCGTTACCCCCGTCATCCTGCACCTTTGGATGCCTTCGCACTGGCAGAACGGGCACATGGGAGGATCCGCATGGAACCTGACCACCTACCGAGGAGTACCCGTGGCCGAGGCTGTCTACGCCACCTTGCACACCAACGCCGGCCCGATCCGGCTGGAACTCTTCCCGAACCACGCACCGAAGACCGTTCGCAACTTCGTCGAACTCGCCGAGGGCACTCGCGAGTACGTCGACCCCCGTACCGGCCAGCCCGGCTCCGGGCCTTACTACGACGGCACCATCTCGCACCGCGTCATCAGCGGCTTCATGATCCAGATGGGTGACCCGACCGGCACCGGTCGGGGCGGCCCCGGCTACAGCTTCGGCGACGAGTTCCACCCGGAGCTGCGCTTCGACCGGCCGTACCTGCTGGCCATGGCGAACGCGGGCCCCGGCACCAACGGCTCGCAGTTCTTCATCACGGTCAGCCCGACCCCGCACCTGAACAACCGGCACACCATCTTCGGCCAGGTGGCCGACGAGGAGTCGGTCAAGGTGGTGGACGCGATCGCCAACACGCCGACCAACCCGGCGGACCGCCCGCTGCAGGACGTCGTGATCGAGCGCGTCGAGATCGAGCGCAAGAACGCCTGACGTCGATCTCGGGGTACCTTTGCCTGCATGAGTGAGTCTCCGCCCACCGCTCCGGTCTGCTACCGCCACCCGGGGCGGGAGACCTACGTCCGCTGCACCCGGTGCGAGCGGCCGATCTGTCCCGACTGCATGCGGGACGCCTCGGTCGGTCACCAGTGCCCGGAGTGCGTGACCGAGGGCAGGCGTGCCCAGCGGCCGGCGCGTACCGTCTTCGGCGGTGGTACCGCCGGCCGCCAGGGCTACGTCACGAAGGCGCTGGTCGCGCTCAACGTGCTGGCGATGCTCATCTCGATCTACTCGGACCGGGGCGGCGACTCGGTCATCGGCGGCTCGGGCTTCGGCGGGCTGGCGGGCGGAGGTACCCCGATCACCAACTGGGGGTCCGTGCTCGGCCTGGCCATGACCCCGTCCGGCGAGCTGGAGGGGGTCGCGACCGGCGACTACTACCGGCTGATCACGGCGATGTTCCTGCACTACGGCGTGATCCACCTGCTCATGAACATGTGGGCGCTCTGGGTGCTCGGCCGGACGCTGGAGGCGGCGCTCGGGCCGGCGCGTTTCCTGGCCCTCTATCTGATCGCCGGGATCGGCGGAAACGTCGCCGCGTACGTCTTCAGCTCGCCGAACACCGCCACGGCCGGCGCCTCGACGGCGATCTTCGGGCTCTTCGCGGGGCTCTTCGTGATCATGCGACGACTCGGGCGGGACACGTCGGCCGTCATCCCCGTCCTGGTGGTCAACCTGGCCTTCACCTTCCTCGCGCCCGGCATCTCCATCGCCGGACACCTCGGTGGCCTGGTCACCGGGGCCGCCATGTCGCTGCTGCTGGCGTACGCGCCTCCGTCGCGGCGGACGTTGGTCCAGGCGGTCGGGGGCGGCCTCATCCTGCTCGGCCTGATCTTCCTGACCCTGGCCAGGACCGCCGCGCTCGCCATCTAGTAGGGAGCGCCTCGGCGGGGCCCGGGGCGGGGCCTCAGCCGACGGCTCGGGCTCAACCGATCATTCGGGCTCAGCCGACCGCTCGGGCGCGGGCGGCGCGGAGGGTCGCGGCGACCTCGTCCGGCGCCGCGTCGAGGTCGTAGCGGCCGAGCAGATAGAGCGCCTCGCCGGCGTCGATCTCCAGGGTGTTGGTACGCAGCCCGAGCCGGGGTCGGGTGTCGATCTCGATCCGATCGATCTCCGCCCAGCTCAGCCGCCGTCGGGACGCGAAACCGGTGACCACGGTGATCCCGTCGGCGTCCGCGGCCAGCCGCACCGGCGCGACCAGGTCGCGTACGCCCCAGACGACCAGACCGGCGGCGACCAGCAGCGCCAGGCCCGGCCGGACCGGATCGCCGTCGGCGAGCCAGAGCCCGGCCAGCACGAGCGCGATCGCGCCGCCCAGCTTGAGTACCGGCAGCGTGGGGGCGACCCGCCAGCGGGTCGGCGGTACGGAGTGATCCGGTTGCACGGCGTCAAGGATGCCAGCGCGCGGGCCCGCACGCGCCCCCGGTCACCCACCCGCGCCATCCCCGCCACCGGGCCGTGCTCGCGGGCCCGGGGCGGGAGGGGCGGCGGACGGTGTCCCGACGTAGGATCGGGACGTACTCAAGTTACCGGGGAGTAAGCATGAGGGACGCGGTCATCGTCGGCGCGGTACGCACCCCGGTCGGCCGGCGCAAGGGTGGGCTCGCGGGCGTACATCCGGTGGACCTCTCGGCTCACGTGCTGCGCGCGCTGGCGGAGCGGACCGGGCTGGACCCGTCCGACGTGGACGACGTGGTCTGGGGCTGCGTCTCCCAGGTCGGGGAGCAGGCGTGGAACGTCGGGCGCAACGCCGTGCTGGCGGCCGGCTGGCCCGAGGCGGTACCGGGCACCACCCTCGACCGGCAGTGCGGGTCGAGCCAGCAGGCGCTGCACTTCGCCGCCGCCACCGTCATCGCCGGCCAGGCCGACCTCGTGGTCGCCGGCGGGGCCGAGTCGATGACCCGGGTGCCGATGGGCGCCAGCGCGCAGCTCCCGGGCGGCGGGCTTCCCTACGGCGACCAGGTGCGCGAGCGCTACCGGGGGGTGCCCGGCTTCGCCGACGGCGAGCCGGTGCCGTTCAACCAGGGCGTCGGGGCCGAGCTGATCGCCCAGCGGTGGGGCCTGCCACGTACCCGGCTGGACGAGTTCGCGCTGGCCAGCCACGAGAAGGCCGCCGCCGCGCAGGACGCGGGCGCGTTCGAGCCGGAGATCGCCCCGGTGCCGGTCGCCGACGGCAAGTTCGCCCTGGACGAGGGGATCCGGCGGGACAGCACGCTGGCCCGGCTGGCGGAGTTGCCCACGCCGTTCGCCGCCGACGGGCGGGTCACCGCCGGCTCCGCGTCGCAGATCTCGGACGGCGCGGCGGCCCTCGCGGTCACCACCTCCGAGCGGGCGCACGAGCACGGCCTGCGGCCGCTGGCCCGCGTCCACACCGCGGTGGTCGCGGCCGACGACCCGGTCACGATGCTCACCGCGCCGATCCCGGCCACCGCGAAGGCGCTGCGCCGCGCGGGGCTGGGCATCGAGGAGATCGGCGTGTACGAGGTGAACGAGGCGTTCGCCCCGGTACCGCTGGCCTGGCTGGCCGAGACGGAGGCGGACGAGCGCCGACTCAACCCGCGCGGCGGCGCGATCGCGCTGGGCCACCCGCTCGGCGGTTCCGGGGCCCGGATCATGACCACGCTGCTCCAGCACATGCGCGACAACGGCATCCGGTACGGGTTGCAGACCATGTGCGAGGGCGGCGGGATGGCCAACGCGACCATCGTGGAACTCCTGTAACCGGACCGCCCCCGGGAGAAGATCGACGACCACCCGCCACGGGCCGGACACTCGGCTGCAATGATCTTGCTGTTATCACCGTGTTCCCTGGACGACTCATCGACACGGGGAGACTGCGAGGGACAGTGGCGACCACAGCGGCGGGACGAGAGGCATCCGAGCGGTCCGACGGTACGGCGGCGTCGCCACCGGCGACCGGCCCGGAGACGGCGCGACCGACACACCCGGGGGCCGAGCTGGTGGTCCGGATCAAGCGGCACGTACAGCTCATGCACATGGCCTGGGGGATCGCCTGGTTCGTCGGGTACGGGCTCCGCTTCGTGAACGACGGCCCGGGCGGCCGGACCTTCGTGGACCTGCCGGACGCGCTGCCGCTGGCGGTACTGCTGGGGCTGCTGGCCGCCGCCGGGGTGACCACCGCCGTGCTCGGTGTCCGGGTCTTCGGTCGGGGCGCGGCCGACGCGGACTCGACCCTGCGCGCCAAGAGGTACGGCACCGCCTGGCTCGTCGGCTTCGTGGGCCTGGTGATCACGATCGGGAAGATCGGTCACGAGCTTTCGCCGCACCAGTCCGAGCTGCTCTGGGGCAGCACCACCACCGGGCTCGTCGCGGCACTGCATCTGGCCGGCAGCGCGATCTGGCTGGACCGGACCCAGTTCCGGATGGGGCTCTGGCTGACGCTGGTCAACGTCGCCGGGGTCCTCGCCGGACCGGGCTGGCAGGCTCTGCTGATCTCGATCGCGGCCGGTGCGGTGACGCTCTTCCTCGGCATCCACGGCTGGCTGCGGCTCGGCGCGCGGTCCTGACGGGCGTTTCGCACGCCACGATCCCTCTCCCCCGGTTCCCAGGTTCCCAGGGCCGGCTCCGCATCGGCGCCGACACCCCAGTCCGATGGAAGGCTGTTCCAGGAAATGCGTCTGATCTTCGCCTCGATAGGCGCCTACGGGCATCTCATGCCGCTTCTTCCGCTGGCGGCGGCGGCGCGCGACGCGGAACACGAGGTGCTCTTCGCCACCGACCGGCAGTACCACCCGATGCTGGCGGAGGCCGGTCTGACGCCGGTGGCCGCCGGGTCGACCGTCCGGGAGGTGATGGCGTCCCTGCGGGCACAGGCGCCGGCCGGGCAACCGTTCGACGCCTCCGCTCGGGCGTTCGGCGACGTACTGGCCCGACGCATGGTTGCCGACCTGGCACCCGTACTGGCCGACCGGCGACCCGACCTGATGGTCTACGAGGTGCTCACCCCGGGCGCGGGAATGGCGGCGATGCGGGCCGGTGTCCCCGCGGTCTGTCACGGCATCGGCCGGCTCACCGGCGGACCGGTCTGGAAGGCGATGTCCGACACCTGGCTCGCCACCGCGGCGGAGTTCGGCATCGGGGCCCCGGCGCACGACGCGGAGTTCCTCGGCAACCGGTACCTGGACGTCTGCCCGCCCTCCCTGCAGCTGCCCGGATTCGCCCCCGCCCGGGAGCCCATCCCGATGCGGCCGGGGACCTGGCGGCACGCGGCCCCGTTGCCCGCGACGGTGCGGGAGCGCGACGAGAGCCGCCCACTGGTCTACCTGACGCTCGGTACCGCCTTCGGCACTCCCGACCTGTTGCGTCAGGCGGTCACCGGGCTGTCGCGGCTGCCGGTGGACCTGCTCGTCACCGGCGGCGGTCGGGGCGGACAAGGCGGACTCGGTGCGCTACCGCCGAACGTGACCGTCGAGGGCTGGGTGCCGCAGGGCGACCTGTTGCCCCGGGTGGACCTCGTGGTGAGCCACGGCGGCGGCAGCACCGTCCTGGAAGTACTGTCGAACGGGTTGCCCCACCTGATGCTGCCGCAGGGCGCCGACCAGTTCAGCAACGCGCGGGCGGTGGTGGAGGCCGGTGCGGGACGGCAACTCCTGCCCGGTGAGGTCACCCCGGAGGCGCTGGCGGAGCAGGCGGAGGCGCTGCTGCACGACGAGTCGGCGCGGCGCAGCGCCGGCAGGCTGGCCGGCGAGATCGCGGCGATGCCGTCGCCGCGGGAGGCGCTCGACCGGCTCCTCGACACCGTCGTCGGCCCCGGCGGATCCTGAGCCGTACGGCCGCCGGGCGCCGGCGGATCCCGAGCCGTACGCCCGCCCGACCCCGGCCGGTGCAGGTACCGGCCGGGGCCGGCGGCCGGATGAGTCCGGGATCGTCGCGAGTATCCGCAGCTCATGGCGGGCTTCTTCGGCCGGCGTGGAAGTTCTGTAATTTCATTTTCATCCATGCCGGCACCGCGACACATCCCGGTGGCTCCTCGTTGAACCGGTCATGGACGTGTTCTCCCGGACGTTCCTTCCCGCCGCGGTAGCGGCCGGGGTGACCCCATCGACCGTCAGTCGCCACATACCCGTCTTCCGCCGGTGTGTGGAGTCCCGCGACACCACGGTCCTGGTCGCCCGCTGTACCCGTCTCGACCGCCCGATGCAGGGCGAATATCTGCTCCTCCTCACCCACCAGCGGCTGGTGGTGACCCAGCAGACCCGACTGCTGCACCGGCTGCGACTGCACCTCAACACCGAGCTGCGGCACCTGAGCAACGTGACCTGGAACGCCGACCCCCAGCTCGGTACGGTCGAGCTGGCGGCCACCGCGGTCGACGGCATCCGCGAGCGCTTCCTGATCAAGGTCGGCGAGCCGAAGCAGGTCTGGCACCTCGACGCGCTGCTCGCCAACGCGTTCCGCGACCGGACCGCCACCACACCGGCCGCGCTCTGGGGCACCCGGGCCGCCACGCCGGTCGGTACCAGCGAGGCGCGCAACCGCAGCTTCAACCCGGCGGTCGCGATCTGACCGACCAGGCCGGGTGCGTCGGCGTCGAGTGGTGGGCGTACCGGGTTCTTACCTGATCCGAACATGGCGGTACGTGGCCGGTGGCGCGCCGGTCGGACATCATGGGCGGCGTGACCGTCGACGTACCGCGGCGCGGCCTGGTCCTGCTCGTGGAGGACGAGCCGGCCATCGCGGACCTGGTGCGGCTCTACCTGAGCCGGGACGGGTTCGGGGTGCACGTCGAGCGCGACGGTGACGCCGGGCTCGCCGCGGCCCGCCGGCTGCGCCCGGTCGCCTGCGTCCTCGACATCGCGCTGCCCGGCCTGGCCGGTACCGAGATCTGCCGCGAGCTGCGGGCGGCCGGGGACTGGACCCCGGTGATCTTCCTGACCGCCCGGGACGACGAGGTCGACCGGATCGTCGGCCTCGAACTCGGCGCCGACGACTACGTCACCAAGCCGTTCAGCCCGCGCGAACTGGTCGCCCGCGTCCGCGCGGTGCTGCGCCGTACCGCGGGTGCCCCGGACGGCGCCGGACGACCCCGTACCGTCGGCCCGGTCACCCTGGACCCGGGCCGCCGGACGGTCACCGTGGCCGGCGTCCCGGTGCAGCTCACCTCGACCGAGTTCGACCTGCTGGCGCACCTGATGAACCGTCCCGGCCGGGTCTTCACCCGGGAGGAGCTGCTGGCCAGCGTCTGGGGGTACGCGTCGCACAGCGGCACCCGCACGGTCGACGTGCACGTGGCCCAGGTACGCGCCAAGCTCGGCACGGGCGCGGAGGTGATCCGTACCCATCGCGGCGTGGGGTACGCCGCCGATGGCTGATCGGCGCCGGCCCGGCCGTACCCTGACCGCCCGCGCGGTGCTGGTCAGCTGCGCGGTCGCGCTGGTCTCGGTGCTGGTCACCGCGCTCGTGGCGGTACCGATCGCCGGCCGCGCGGCCGACCGGCAGGCCCAGGCGGCGCTCTCGGCGCAGGCCGGACTCGCCGTGGAGGCGTTGCGGACCCGCATCGGGCGGGGCCGTACGGCCGACGAGGAGCGGATCATCCGGCAGCTGCGCCAGCAGCGGATCGACGCGTACCTGATCCGGGGCGGGAAGGCCGACCGGCCGGGACTGCCGGCCCCGGTGGTGCAGCGGGTGGCCGGCGGGCACAACGTGAGCGCCCGGCGGCCGGTCGCCGGCCGGCTCGCCCGGGTCGAGGGGCGCTGGCTGCCCGGCGGCGACGGCGTGGTGCTGGCCCGGCCGTTGACCACCGGCCTCTGGCGGCAGGTGGGCCGCAATCTCTGGCTGCCGCTGCTCGCCGGGCTCACGGCCGGGGTGCTCGCCGGACTCTTCCTCGCCCGGCGGCTGGCCCGGCCGATCCGCACCGCCGCCGCCGTCGCGGCCCGGCTGAGCGCCGGCGAGCGCGACGTCCGCCTGCCGGTCGAGCCGCCCGCGGAGGTGGCCGAACTCGCGTACGCCCTCAACGGGCTGGCCTCCGCGCTGGCCACCAGCGAGGGGCGGCAACGGGAGTTCCTGCTCTCGGTCTCGCACGAACTCCGTACGCCGCTGACCGCGATCCGGGGCTACGCGGAGGCGCTGGCCGACGGGGTGGTGGGGCCGGACGGCGCCCAGCGCGCCGGCCAGACCATGCTCGCCGAGGCGGAACACCTGGACCGGCTGGTCAGCGACCTGTTGGCGCTGGCCCGGCTGGAGGCGGCCGACTTCCCGCTGGAGCCGGTACCGGTCGACCTGGCCGAACTGGTCGCCGGTGCGGCCGAGCCGTGGACCGCCCGCTGCGCCGCGCTCGGCGTGTTGCTCCGCCCCGAGCTGCCGGCCGGTCCGGTGCCGGTCCGGACCGATCCGGGGCGGATCCGGCAGGTGCTCGACGGGCTGCTGGAGAACGCCCTCCGGGTCGTACCCCCGGGGGCGCCGATCGTGCTCGCGGTGCGGGCCGAAACCGGCCCGGCCGGTCCGGGCGGCGCGCTGGAGGTGCGCGACGGCGGGCCGGGCTTCACCGACGAGGACCTCGCCGTCGCCTTCGAGCGCGGCGCGCTCCACCAGCGCTATCGGGGCGTACGCAAGGTGGGCAGCGGGTTGGGGCTGGCCCTCGCGGCCGGCCTGGTCCGCCGGCTCGGCGGGAGCATCGCGGCAGCGCACGCCCCCGAGGGCGGGGCCCGGTTCACGGTCTGGCTGCCGTCCCCGCCGGCCTGATCCTTACCGGATCCGAACATCGGCCTGATCGTGCGCTCGTCCCTCGGCGGCAGGCTGGGCCGGACACCTACGGGAGAGGGAGAGCGATGCGACGTTGGGGAGTGCTCACCGCGACCGGGCTGGTCGCCGGGGCGGGGCTGCTGGGTCTGACCGGTTGCGGCGCCGCGGGCCCGGTCGCCGCGCCGGGTCCGGTACGGGACGGGGCGGTCGAGGTGGCCTCGGTGCTCGGCACCGAGGGGCAGGCGCTGGCCGCGCTCGGGTTCGACACGGCGGACGTCGACACGGCGGACGTCGCCACGGCGGACGTCGACGCGCCCGGTCCGTCCGCCTCGCCGGGCGCCGGCACGAAGGCCGACCGGCCCGGGCACCCGCGGTCCCGGGCCCGGGTGCTGCTGCGCCGGGGCACGCTGCACGGGGAGGCGGTGGTGCGCACGGCCGACGGCACCCGCACGATCGCCGTGCAGCGCGGTACCGTCACCGCGGTCGACGACGCGTCGATGACCGTACGCTCCACCGACGGCTTCCAGCTGACCTGGAAGTTCGACCAGAAGCTGCGGGTGGTCGAGCGGCGTACGACGGTACAGCCGAGCGCCGTCAAGGTCGGTACGGAACTCGGCGTCGCCGGGAGCAAGGACGGCGACCGGGGCGTCGCCCGGCTGATCGTGATCCCCGTGAAGAAGTGAGGACCCGATCTCGGGGAGACGATTCCCGGCGCGGAGCGAGCACCCCGGCCGGGCGGTCAGCCGCCGGCGGCGGGCGGTAGGGCGAAGCCGACGTAGTCGCGGAACTCGATCCGCCAGCCCGGCGGGACCAGCCGGCTACAGGCGCGACGGTCGCCGGTGCAGACGATCGCGTCGACGCCGCGCGGGTCGGCCGGCGGCCGGTCGGGCAGTACGGAGACCAGCGAGACGATCTCCCGCTGCCCGGCCGGCTGCCCGGCGGCACCGTCGCGCAGCAGCAGCCACCAGGGGTACTCCCAGTTGTCGTTCTGCTGAACGAGGCCGATCCGGTTGGCGCCGGAGGCGTTCACCCGCTGGGCCGCCCAGCGGAACTCGTCCGCCCACTGGGGGCGCCGCAGGAAGCGGGTGTCCCAGTCCGAGGTGGTCAGCAGCGAGCCGGAGCCGACCAGCCGGCGGGGGAAGCCGTACGAGATAGCGAGCACGCCGGCCAGCGCGGACGCGGCGAGCATCGCGGTCGCCAGCAGCACGGCGACGCCGCGACGCCCGCGTACCGGACCGGTCGTCCCGGCGGCGCCGGCCCCGGGCTCGGTCGCGCCCGCGCCTGCCCTGGGCCCCGCCGCGCCCGCGCCGGACTCGGTCGCGCCCGCGCGTCCACGGAAGAGCGCGTCGAGCCAGAGCCCGGCCAGCGGTGCGGCCAGCACCAGGGCGAAGAGCAGCAGCCGGTTCCCCCACGGCTGCCACTTGATCGTCGCGGTGTAGAGGAGCACGGCCACCGTGACCACCGCCGCGTACGCCCGCAGCGCGCCCGGGTAGCGCGCGGTGACCCGGCGGGGGCGGGCCAGGGCGATCAGCCCGCCGACCAGCGCCAGCGAGCCGGCGATGGGGAAGGAGACCCGGTCCTCGTCCGGGTACCAGGCCGGCACCGGGAACGTGCTCGTCCCGAAGGTGATGGCCCGGTCCTGCGGGTCGACGCCGATCAGGCCGGCACCGTCCTCGATCGCCGACGCGGACGCGCTGCGCAGCGGCGCCAACGGTGTGTCCAGGGCGGTGTGCCCGATCCGGGCCGCGTTGACCAGGATCGAGGCCGGGTCGTGCCGCTGCATCGGGATCGACTCGCGGAGCCGGGGCGGGCCGAGCGGGTTGCCGAACTCGGCGTAGACCCGCAGCAGGAACGGTCCGGTGATGACGGCGGCCACGGCCAGGATCGCGAGCGCGGCACCGGCCGTGCCGAGCACCCGTACGGCCGGGCGTCCGCCCGTGCGCGCCGCGCCGGAGCCGGCGGCCGGCGTGCCGGCCTCTTCCGCTCCGGCCGGCGTGCCGGGGGCCGCCGCGCCCGCCGTGCCGTGCGGGTGCACCAGCTGCGCGGGGGCGTGCGCCGGCGTGCTGGCAGCCGCCGCGCCCGCCGCCGGCCGCGCGGCGAAGGCGAGCCGGAGCTGGGCCAGGCCCCAGAGGACCAGCACCGGACCGGCGCCGAGCAGGCCGCTGGTCTTGGTGACGGCGGTCAGCCCGGTGGCGGCCCCCAGCCCCAGCACCTGCGCGGCGCCGGCGCGGCGGGCCAGCCCGTCCAGGGCCAGCGTCGCCACGCAGCCGGTCCAGGCGGCGGCGACCAGGTCGGTCTGGGTGCTGGTCGCCTGGAGGGCGACCATCGGCGTGGTGGCGAGCAGGAACGCGGCGAGCAGCTGGGCCCGCCGGCCGCCGCCGAGCTGGGCGACGATCCGGGTGGCGACCACCAGGCAGCCGATCCCGGCCGCCCACTGGAGCAGGTTGTAGAGGGCGTCGCCGCCGGTGAGCAGCCGCAGGTGCAGCAGCAGGTACTCCGCGCCGGGCGGGATGGTGACCTGGCGGTGGATGGCCGTCGGCCAGAACTCCAGGCTGCCCTGGGCCGCCCAGTGTTCGATCTTCGGCAGGTGGTAGGTCTGCGAGTCGAAGTTGTTCGGCTCGGCGAGCAGCGCGATGACCAGGTCGACGAGGACCACCAGGCCGGTCGTACCGGCGAGCAGGCGCTCGCCCCGGCCGGCCGCGCGCCAGCGGGCGACTAGCCGCAGGCGCGCCGGCGACCAGGGGCGCCGACGCCGGCGGCGGGCCGCCAGCAGGGCCGCCACCAGCAGGAACAGCAGCCAGGCCAGCGCCAGGGCCGGCGCGGTCAGCCGGCGCAGCGCGCCGCAGACCTCGACGACCAGCACCGCGTACGCCCCGGTGGCCAGCGCCGCCCGGATCGCCGCGAGCCGCAGCGGCGCCACGACCCCGTCCGTACCCGGGTGCGTCGCGTAGAGCAGCGACAGGAATGCGGCGATGGGCGCAAGCACGAGCACGGACCATGCTGCTGGCATGGCGGGAAGTAAACACCACGCGGCTGTGGGGTCTTCGGACCCTCCGCCCCTCGGCCTTGCGCCTGACCCCGATGGAGACCGCGCCCAGGCTAGGCTAGGGCGGATTTGTCGTCCGCACCGTGGAGATTCCAGTGAAGCTCTCGATCCTTATGCCGGTCTACAACGAGGAAGAGCGCATCGCGGATGCCCTGAAGCAGGCATTGGCGGTCGACTACCCGTGTGAGATCGAGCTGGTCGTGGTGGACGACGGTAGCCGGGACGGCACGGCCGAGATCCTGGGACGGGCGGACGACGCGCGGGTCCGCGTGATCACCCACCCGCGCAACGCGGGCAAGGGCGCGGCGATCCGTACGGCGGTCGACAACGCCGAGGGCGAGTACATGGTCATCCTCGACGCGGACCTGGAGTACGACCCGCAGGACATCCCGAAGCTGCTCGACCCGGTGCTCGACGGGCGCGCCACGGTGGTCTACGGAAATCGGACATTCGGCAGCCACAGCGCGTACAGCTTCTGGTACGTGATGGGCAACAAGGCGGTCACCACGGCCGCCAACGTCCTCTTCAACTCCTACATCGGCGACCTGGAGACCTGCTTCAAGCTGATGCCGGTCGCGCTCTACCGGTCGCTGAACATCCGCTCCCGCGGCTTCGGGATGGAGGCCGAGGTCACCGGCAAGCTGCTGCGCCGGCGGATCCGGCCGTACGAGGTGCCGATCAGCTACCGGGCCCGCAACCGCGAGGAGGGGAAGAAGATCACCTGGAAGGACGGCGTCGAGGCGGTCTGGATCCTCGGCCGCGAGCGTGCCCGGCGTCGGGAGAACGCCGCCGGCAACCGCTGAGGCGTACCGGACCCGCCCGGAGCGGCACCGGCCTGTGCCGAGCCGCCCCGAACAGCCCCGGTCCTGGCGTCAGCGAGGCCAGGAACCGGATCAGGACAGGAACTCGCCGATCGACCGCCGCAGGCCCGCCGGGTCCAGCCCGTGCCAGCGCGCGTGGTCCGCCGGTGTCCCGTACCGGTGCAGGTCGGCGCGGCCCACCCCGAGCGCGAGGGCGCGATGCGGCCGGTCCGCGAGCGCCTCGGCGAGTTGGCGGCTGGATGTCCCCGCCAGATAGGGCTCCACCAGGACCACCTCGGTCCCCGCGAGGGCGCGCAGACCCTCGCCGTCGAACGGCCGGGGCGTGTGGGTGTACGCCACCGTCACGTCGAGCCCCTCGACCGCCGCCAGCACCGGGTCGAGCATCGGCCCGACCGCCACCACCAGCGCCCCGCCCGGCGTACCGCGCCGCACCGTCCGCAGCCTCCCGTCCGTCCCGTACGACGCCGCGTTGACCTGCGTCGACAGCCGGAGGTAGACCGGGTCGTCGTGCCGCATCGCGGCCCGCAGCAGCCCCGGCACCTCGTCGGGATGTCCCGGGACGTGCACGGTCCAGCCGTCGAGCGTGTCGAGCAGCGCCACGTCCCCGGGCGACATGTGGGTACGCCCCATCGTCGACCCGTCGTACGAGGCGCCGACGCTGACCAGCACCGCACCCACGCCCTGGTGGTCGAGGTCCAGCTTGACCTGCTCGTACGCCCGGTCCAGCACAAACGTCGCGTACGAGTGGGCGATCGGGCGCAGTCCGGTGAGGGCGAGCCCGCCGGCGACGCCGATCATCAGCTGCTCGCGGATGCCGACGTTGATCACACGGTCGGGATGTGCTCGCCGGGCCGGGTCGAACGCGGCCGCGGAGATGTCGGCGAGCACGAGCGCCGCCCGCGGATCCTCGGTCAGCAGATCCGTCGTCGTCTCGATGAAGGCCTCCCGCATCATGGTCACTCCTTCGGCTCGACGACCGCGACGACGACGTGCGGCCGGTCCGGTCGGTGCGCGCGGAGCGCGGTGTGGATGGCGTCGTGGTCGCGACCGTCCACGGTGGAGGCGCTCCAGCCGTTGACGGTGAACCGGCTCGCGATGCCGCCCGGCCAGCCGTGGGTCGCCGACTGGTTGTCCAGCACGATCGCGGTGAGGTTGGCCAGTCCGGTGGCGCCGGCGTACGCGATCGCCTCGTGGTTGCTGCCCTCGTCGAGTTCGGCGTCGCCGACCAGCACGTACACCCGGGGGTCGAGCAGGCCCTGGGCGCGCAGCCCGAGCGCGGTACCGACGCCCAGCCCCAGCCCGTGGCCGAGCGAACCGGAACCGATCTCGACGCCGGGGATCAGCAGCCGGTCGGGGTGGTGTCCGAGCCGGCTGTCGGCGCCGGCCATGTCGTCGAGCCACTCCTCGGGGACGAACCCCTTCGCGGCCAGCACGGCGTAGTAGCCCGCCGAGCCGTGCCCCTTCGAGAGCAGGAACCGGTCGCGCTCCGGGTCGTCGACGGTGTCGGGGGAGACGCGCAGTACGCGGTCGTAGAGGACCCAGAGCACGTCGAGGGTCGAATGGGCGCTGGCCTCGTGCTTCTCGTCCCCGGTGAGGCGGCGCAGCAGCGGGTGCAACCGGGCGGTCGGCAGCCCGGAGCCGGTACGCCGGGACGCGGTGGCGGGCGGCCCGGGCGCTGCCGGCGGAACGGGCGGCGCTGCCGGCGGGGCGGTTGCCGGCGGGGCCGGCAGATGATCTTGCGCATTCGCGTTGGTCGTTGTCGCGGTCATGCGACTAGGCTGCAAGTTGAAGCTAACTTTAAGTCAAGGTGATCGGCGGATGCAGGAGAAACTCACCATCGGCGAGCTGGCGGTCCGCTCGGGCGTGGCCGCCTCGGCGCTGCGCTACTACGAGCGGCTCGGGCTGATCCGGGCCGCCCGTACCGGCGGCAACCAGCGCCGGTACGACCGGGCCGAGCTGCGCCGCGTCGCGTTCATCCGGATCTCACAGCAGGTCGGCATCTCGCTGGACGAGATCAAGGAGGCGCTCGACTCGCTGCCGGAATCCCGTACGCCGAGCCGGGCCGACTGGGCCCGGCTCTCCGCGCTCTGGCAGGACCGGCTCGACGAGAAGATCCGGATGCTCAGCAAGCTGCGCGACAACCTCACCGGCTGCATCGGCTGCGGCTGCCTGTCGCTGAAGCGCTGCGCCCTCTACAACCCGGAGGACAGGCTCGCCGCCGAGGGGCCGGGCGCCCGGCTGCTGCTCAAGCGCGAATGAGCAGCAGCTTGCCGAGGTGATCGCTGGACTCCAGGATCCGGTGCGCCTCGGCCGCCTCGGCCAGCGGCAGCCGCCGGTCCACGACCGGCCGGATCGTGCCGGACTCCAGCAGTGGCCAGACCTCCTCGCGCACCCCCCGTACGATCGCGGCCTTCTCGGCCGCCGGCCGGGCCCGCAGCGTGGTGGCGGCGACCGTGGCCCGCTTCGCCATCAGCGTGGCGATGTTCAGTTCGCCCTTGCGACCGCCCTGGAGCCCGATCACCACGAGCCGACCGCCCGTGGCCAGCGCGTCGACGTTGCGGGCCAGGTACGCGCCGCCCATGATGTCGAGGATCACGTCGGCGCCGCGACCGCCCGTCGCCTCCTTCGTCCGCGCGACGAAGTCCTCCTCGCCGTAGTCGACGACCTCGTTCGCGCCGAGTTCGCGCAGCCCGGCGTGCTTGGCGGAGCGGGCGGTGGCGATGACGGAGGCGCCGAGCGCCCGGCCGAGCTGGATGGCGAAGGTACCGATGCCGCTGCCGCCGCCGTGCACGAGCAGGGTCTCCCCGATGCCGAGCCGGGCGAGCTGCACCACGTTCGACCAGACCGTGCAGGCGACCTCGGGCAGCCCGGCGGCGTCGGCCAGGTCGACGCCCGCCGGCACCGGCAGCAGCTGACCCGCCGGCACCGCCACCCGCTCGGCGTAGCCGCCGCCCGAGAGCAGGGCACAGACCTCCTGGCCGACCTGCCACTCGGTCACCTCGGGCCCGATCGCGCTGATCACACCCGAGCACTCCAGACCCGGGTACGGCGCGGCGCCCGGCGGCGGCTCGTACCGCCCCTGGCGCTGGAGCACATCGGCCCGGTTGACCGCGCTCGCGCGTACGTCGACGACGACCTCGCCCGGTCCGGGCTCCGGGTCGGGCACCTCGGCCCAGACCAGTGCTTCGGGTCCGCCGGGCTCCGGAATCGTGATCGCGTGCATGCCACCATCCTGGTCCGGATCGACCGATCCCGCTACCGGCGCCCCGGCGGTTCGTCACGTCCGCCCGAGCGGTTCGTCACATGCCGGCCGGGCTATCCGGCACGTGGTGGGCAGGTCACCGTACGTATGCCGGTGCGGCGGCGACCGGCCGGAATTGAGTGTTCCGGAGGGCCGGGTTGGGTGATGCGGTGGCCGTGGGCCGCCCGGGATCGTGGCACACTAGGCACGGCGACGGGCCGCCGGAGTTCGACCACCGGCCCGCGCACCGGGAGGGCTCGCCTAGTGGCCGATGGCGCTGGTCTTGAAAACCGGTAAGGGGAGCGATCCTCTTCGTGGGTTCGAATCCCACGCCCTCCGCCTGTCCCGCTCTTTCGCCGCCCAGGTCGTGGGCCGCGCGATCCGACCCTACAGATCAACTTAGGGGAGAGGTAGGGGACCTGCCGGCGGTCACCGCGCCGCTGTCGCTCCCAGCCGCATTGGCACAGTAGCGGACGGTAGTGGCGGCGCGTACCCTCCGAGTCGGAGGATCGACCCGTGCGGGGTCGACCGCCCTCGTGCGGGAGGGGGCACCCGGGCATGGCCACCATCGGAGACAACGTCGCGGCCCTGCGCCGCCAGGTGCCCATGACGCAGGAGCAGCTGGCCGAAGCGTCCGGCGTCGCGGCCGTGACGATTCGCAAGCTGGAGACGAACGAACGTACGACCGCCCGGATGGCGACGTTGAGCGCGCTGGCGCGGGCCCTCGGGGTGACGACATCGCGTCTCCTGGGCGATGCCAGCTCCGCCGCCGCCCGACGTGAGCCCACGGCCGCGCCGCTGGCTCTGCTCGACATCCGCCGGGCGCTCACCCCGGTCCGTGGTCTGGACGGCGAGCTGATCGCCGCCAGCGCCGAGGCCGAACCGCCCACGGCCGGCCAGGTGCGGGAGTCGCTGCGGGCCGCCTCCAGGCTCTACCACACCAACGACTACGGCGCCGGCCTTTCCGTCCTGCCCGGGCTGCTGGCCGAGGCGCGGGCTGCCGTGGAGGTCGACGACGACGAGGCGCAGGCGTACGCGCTCCTGTCGCAGGCGTACCAGCTGGCGGGCCGGCTCCTGATCCAGTTCCGCGCGGTCGACCTGGCGTACACCGCGGTGGCCGCGTCGCGCGACGCCGCCGCCCGGTCCGGCAGCGATGTGATCGCCGCGGCCGTCGTCGGGCCGATGTGCTGGCTGCTGCTGCGTCAGGCCCGGCTCGGCGAGGCCGAGCAGCTGGCCGTGCACGCCGCCGACCAGGTCGAGCCGACCCGGATCAGCCGCGCCGGTACCGATCACGTGGCCGCCTGGGGGTGGCTGCTGGTCGAGGCGTCGGCGGCGGTCATGCGCGACGGCCGAGACGGCGACGCACAGGAGATGCTCGACCTCGCGGAAACGGCCGCCACCCGGATCAGCAACCACCCACCGACGGGGCTGTCCATGATCGACGGTTTCGGGCCGGGGAAGGTCGCCGCCCTCCGCACTGAGGCGGCGGCGGTTGCCGGCGACCCGCGCCGGGTGTTGACGCTCGCCGAGCGGCTACCGGTCGACGACCGGCGCATGACGGCCAGCTGCTACCAGCGCCACCGGCTCGATGTGGCGTGGGCGCACACCGAGCTGGGCGACTACGCGCAGGCGACGGCCGTATTGACCGATCTGCGCGACCGGGCGCCGGCCTGGTTGCGGCAGCAGCGGTACGCCCGCGACATCGTCCGCTCCATCTCCGCCGGCCGGCGGCGGGCGATGACCGAGGAGCTGGCGGAGCTGGCGCGTCTGGTCGGCGCGGCCGAGTAGCCCGACCGGTACGGCACGCATCGGTTGTCACCAGGCGGCCGACCGCTAGTACGTCGCGCACATTCACTATCGGTGACCACCCTCGGAACATGGGGTGACCGGGCGCGGCCCCTGGCTCCCCCCAGGTGCCGCGCCCGGGCCATCGGGTCGCGGCGATACAACTCCGAGTCGGAGCCGCGCCCCCTCGACCTCAGCGGAGGGGACATCACCGTGCGCCTCTATCCACACCGACTGCCCGGTGAGTCGCGGCCCGGCCGGCCGCTGCCGCCGCACCCCAGCGACCCGCCACCGCCGCAGGATCCGCAGCCCGAGCCGCCGCAGCCCGAGCCGGACGGTCGGCTCGGCGCCGGGTACGCGCTGATGGTCCTGCGGGAGAGCGCCGTCGTCCTCGGCGCACTGTGCGCGCTGATGGTGCTGCCATGGCCGTGACCGTGAGCGGACCGGCCCACGACTACCTACGGCCGGACTGGACGTGCGGTGGCTGTCCGTCCGGCACGCCCTGGCCGTGCTCGCCCGCGCGCGTCGAGTACGGCGAGCGGTACCGCGACCTCGGCCTGACGGTGGTGATGCGGAACCTCCTCGACCTCGCCGCCAAGGACCTCGCCAATTCCGGGCAGATCTTCGACCCCTCGGAGTTGCACGACCGGTTCATGGCGTGGACCCGCACCGGCGGTCAGCGATGACGTTCCGGGCCGGGGACGCCATCCACGTCGGCGCGGCGGCCTCCGTCCAGTTCGCCGACGGGTCCGCGATCCTCGTCCGGCTGATCCGGGTCGAGAACTGGCCCACCTACCACGGGTGGGCGTGGCTGGACGTGTACGTGATTGATCGGAAGGGCGTCGCGATCGAGCGGCGACACATCTACGTCCAGCTGGCCGGCCTGCGGCCGGTACGGTCGGGACCCGCGGCGCGGCCGGGGGTGCGCAACCAGCGCACCTACACCACGGCGTGAGCCTGATCAGCCGATCAGCGCGTACTCGGGCAGGCCGGCGTCGGTCGCCAGCGACTTCGTGCTGCCGAGCAGCATCTTCTGGAACAGCCGGCTGTCGAACAGGGTGTTGCGGAATCGCAGGCCGAGGGCGCTGGCGGGGGCCAGGAACTTCCCCGGGTTGGCGCCGCGCTGCCAGCGGGCCGCGTACGGTCGCATCCGCCGCTCGTACGCCGCGAAGCCGGCCCGGTGGTCGCCGCCGGCGGCGGCCAGCTCGCCCGCCAGCACGTACGCGCCGACCAGCCCGGTGCCCACGCCCATGCCGCCGAGCGTCACGCCCCAGGCGGCGTCGCCGAGCAGCGCGAACCGGCCGGACGTCCAGGCCGGGACGCTGACCCGGCTGATCGAGTCGAAGTACAGCTCGGGCGCGTCGCGCAGCCCGGCGAGCAGCAGCGGTACGTGCCAGCGCAGGCCGGCGAACGCCTCGGCGATCAGCTTCTTCTGCCGGTCGAGGTCGTGCCAGTCGTGGTCGAGCGGGGGCGAGGCGAAGACCGCGAACGCGCCGGCCTTGTCCGGGTCGCGCGGGTCGGCGGCGACGCTCGCCATCCGGCCGGGAACGTTGTACTGCCGGGGCGTGGCGTCCACCCCCAGCGAGTTGGGCAGTTCCCAGCCGGCCAGGTAGTAGCCGAGGTGCCGTACGTAGCGCTCCTCGGGCCCGAAGGCGAGGCGCCGTACGCCGGAGTGCAGCCCGTCGGCACCGATCACGATGTCGAAGCCGCGCGAGCCGTGCCGGGCGAACTCCACCTCGACGCCGCCGGCCGTCTCGGTCGCGGCGGTGATCCGGTCGCCGAAAAGGTACTCGGCGTGGTCGGCGCCGCGCTCGTACAGCACCCGGGACAGGTCGCGCCGGAGCACCTCGATGTCGCCCCCGGCGAACTCGGCGGGCAGCTCGAAGATCTGCCGGCCGTGCTCGTCCACGCAGCGGATCGCCCCGCCGTGGGTCTGTAGGGCGCGCAACTCGTCGAGGACGCCCATCCGCGACAGTACGCCCAGGTGGGTGGGGCCGCGGAAGTCGACCGCGAAGCCGGAGGTGCGCAGCGCGGGCGCGGCCTCGACGACCGTGGTGGCCGCCCCGTACCGGGACAGCCAGTACGCCAGCGCGGGGCCGGCGACGCCGGCTCCGGAGATCAGGACTCGCAGGCCGCGCAGCGGGGAGGTGGTCACGGCGTTCTCCTCTCACGAAAAACTGTGTCTCTCAGACACAGTGTACGATAGACGCAGTTTTACGCCGAGGGCAAGCGAGGGGTGCGGATGGCGGCCGAGGTGACGGCGACGGAGCTGCTCTGGGGCGAGCGGACCGCCCCACGGCGCGGGCCGAGGCCGACCCTGACCCTGGAGAGCATCGCGGCGGCCGGCATCGGGATCGCCGACGCCGAAGGGCTGGCGGCCGTGACCATGCAGCGGGTCGCCGAGCGGCTGGGCGTCACGAAGATGGCCCTGTACCGGTACGTGCCGGGCAAGGTCGAGCTGGTCGCCCTGATGACCGACCTCGCCGTCGGCGGACCGCCCCGGCTGGACGAGGTCGGCGACGGTTGGCGGCCGAGGCTCGACGCGTGGGCGCGGCGGATGTTCGAGCGCTTCTGGGCCCACCCCTGGGCGATCGAGGCGACGGTCGGCGCCCGCGCCATCGGCCCGAACGAACTCGGGTGGCTGGAGCAGGCCGCCGCCGCGCTGACCGGTACCGGGCTGACCGGCTCCGAGATCCTCGACGTGGCCGCCACCCTCGTCGGGCACGTGCGCACGGTCGCGCAGCAGGGCGCGGCGATTTCCGCCGGGAGCCCGGAGCGGGCGATGAATGACGCCGTGGTCGGGCTGCTGGCCGGCCGGGAGGATCGGTTCCCCGCCCTGGTCGCGGCCCTGGCCGACCGGGGCGGCGAGGACCAGGCGCTCGACTTCGGCCTGCGGCGCATCCTCGACGGCGTGGAGCTGCTGATCGACCGCCGGCGCTGACGGGCCGGGCCGCCGACCGGCATTGACCGGCCGGCCGACGATCGGCGTCGCGGGCAGCCCGAACCGGCCCGCGTCGTGGGCGATGGCCGGGCGACGGGGGCGCCGCCGTCCACAGTGGCTCGGCCGGAGCGGCACGCTCGGTCCACCGTGTACGGACGCGATCCCCGGCCGTACCGGGGGATCGGCGGCGCCGTCCGGCCGACCAAGATCGTCCGTACGGCCGGAGTGCGGGACGTGATGGTGACAGACAACCGTTCGCGGGCGGAATAGCGTCCTGTTCCCCGGGCGACACCGCTGCCGCGGCGCACCGTGGTCACCCTTCACCCGCACCGTCCATTCGGTACGGGCACCACTCCGCCACCCCCCATGGAGGGTCCCCTTGTCCCTACCGATCCTGCACGTCGTCTCCCACCCCGACGACGACCTGCTGTTCATGTCGCCGGACCTCGCGACCGCCGTACGGTCGGGCTCGCCGAGCGTCACCCTCTTCCTCACCGCCGGCCAGCTGACCGGCGCCGGCTCGACGGACGGCCAGCGCGCCCGCTCCCGGCAGCGCGGCATCCAGGACGCCTACGCGGTGATGGCCGGCCTCACTCCGAACGGCGACCAGTCCGAGTGGACCGGTGACCTCTTCAACGTCAACGGCAAGCTGCTCGAGCGCTACACCCTCGACGGCACCGACGTGCAGGTGGTCTTCGCCGCGTTGCGCGACGGGCAGCTAGACACCCTGTACGCGGGCACGCCGCAGCAGACGGTGGTGACTACCGGCGGGCTCGGCGCTCCGCTGTACGGCTACAACAAGACCGACGTCATCAACCTGATCAAGACGGTCGTCTCGGTCTACGAACCGGGGGAGGTCCGCTCGCTGGACCCGATGCCCGAGGCCCGCTACACCCCGCACGACCACGCCGACCACACCGCCAGCGCCCGGTTCGTCGCCGACGCCGTCACCGACGTGCCGGTGGTCGCGTACCGCGGCTACAGCATCTCGTCGCTGCCGGTCAACCTCGCGCCGGAGGTGGCCGCCGCCAAGCTCGCGGCCTTCCAGGCGTACGCCGCCTACGACCCGCGCGCCGCCGCCAACGGCTGGACCGAGCGCATGGTGTACCGGTGGCCGCGGGGCACCTCCTGGGTCGGCCGTAACGCCGACGGGCGGCTGCAGGTCTTCACCGTCAACCAGGGCAAGGTGCTGACCTGGTGGCAGCTCGTGGGCGGCGGCTGGTCACAGCCGCAGTTCCTGCCGAGCGCCGGCGGACGGCTCGCCCCGACCATCGCGGTCGGCCGGGACGCGGACGGACGGTTGGAGGTGTTCGCCCGCCGACTCTCCGACCACCGGATCATGGTGATCTGGCAGACGGCGCCGAACGCCTCCTGGGCCGGCAGCTGGGCCGATCTGGGCAACCACAACGCCGGCATGTCCAACGCCGACCAGATGGGCTGCCCCGTGGTCGCCCGGCACGCCGACGGGCGGCTGGTGGTGTTCGTGAAGAACGGCGGCGGCGGGGTCAGCGGCAAGGCCCAGACGGTGGCCGGTGGCGGCTGGGGCGCCTGGCAGGACCTCGGCGGCGGCGACGTCCAGGACGGGCTGGCCGCGGTGAACGCGCCGGACGGCCGGATCGAGCTCTTCGCGGCCACCACCACCGGGCTGCTGCACTGGTACCAGTCGGCCGTGAACGGCTCCTTCACCCTGAACACGGGCCTGCCCTGCCTGGCGCCGGCCGGCCCGCCGACCGCGGTGCTCGGCTCCGACGGGCGGATCAGGGTGGTCTACCGCAAGGGCGGCGGCGTCGACGTGGCGGTCAGCCGCCAGGCGTCCCCGAACGGCGGCTGGGCCCCGCCGGTCGCCGGACCGGGGCCCGGCGGGACGGGCCACCTTGCCACCGCCGTGCTCGGCGACGACGTGCACGTGGTCGGCCGGGACGCCGACGACGGGATCTCGGTGGCCCCGCTCGACGGCGACTGCCTCCCGTTGGACTGGAACGGGCTCGGCGGGCGGGTCGACTGCCCGGCCGTGGCGGTCGACGGCGGCGGCCAGGCGGTGGTCTTCGCGGTGAACGGCCGGCCCGCGTACCACGGATGGGGCACCGTCGGCGCCTGGACGACGCTGCCCTGAGCGGGCCGAGGGCCGACCGGTGGGGCGGGATCCGGGATGGGCAACCGGGGATCATGCGCGGGAACGAGCAGTAACGTATGGGCGATAGAGCCCGTGAGTGGGTAGAAGACCACGCGCTGACCCGAATTCTTCGAAAGAGGATGGACCATGAGCCTGGAACGAGCGATCCCGCCCGATCCGTACGAGGTGCTGCCGCCCGTACCGTCGTTCACGCTCACGAGCGACGACGTCGCGAACGGTGAGCCGATGGGCACCGAGTTCGCGCACGGCAGCGTGGGCGGGGAGAACCTCTCGCCGCAGCTGGCCTGGTCGGGCTTCCCGGACGAGACCCGGGGCTTCGCGGTGACCTGCTTCGACCCGGACGCGCCGACCGGTAGCGGCTTCTGGCACTGGGTGCTCGTCAACGTGCCGGTCGAGGTGACCCAGCTGCCCCGGGGCGCGGGCGGGGGCGCGTCGACCGACGTCGGCGCCGCCTTCCACGTGCGCAACGACTACGGCGACCGGGCGTACGGTGGCGCCGCGCCGCCGGCCGGCGACCGGCCGCACCGGTACGTCTTCGCGGTGCACGCGCTCGACGTCGACCAGCTGCCCGTCACCCCGGAGGCGACCCCGGCGTACGTCGGGTTCAACCTCGCCTTCCACACCCTGGCCCGGGCGGTGATCCGTCCCACGTACCAGGTGAAGGAGTGACGCGAGTCACCCTCCGTGGCGCTCGTTGAGCGGCGTCACTCGCGGCCGGTGTCGGGGTCGATCCTCGGCACCGGCCGTACCGCGTCGGGCCCCACCCCGCCGCTCGACCTCCCGGTTGGCCGCGCGACGCGACGGCGGGCGGGTGGGAGCCGGCGGGCGAGCCGGCGGAGATCAGGACGGTACGCGGGCGACCGCGAAGACCGACTGCCCGAACGGCGGCCGGAACACCTGCTCGGCGGCCTTGGTGACGGGGAGCACGAGGGTGTCGTAGATCTTCACCATCGGCCCCTCCTTCGGCATCAGCCGGAAGACGCTGGTCGCCATGAAGTAGCCGATGAGCCCGAGCGCGTTGGCGTAGTGGAGCTTCTCCACCTCCAGGTCGGCCTCGGTCAGCGCCGCGCGCATGGTCTTCTTGGTGTAGCGCCGGACGTGGCCGGTCGCGATGTCGGCCGGGCTCATGGCGAACTGGAAGGCCGGCACGATCAGGACGATCGCGCCGCCGGGCCGGACCAGGTCGCGCATGCTGCGCAGCGCCCCCACGTGGTCGTCGATGTGTTCGAGCACGTTGTACGAGACCGCGCCGCTGTAGTCGCCGCGCTCCGAGTGCGGCAGCAGCATCTCCCGTACCTCGATCTTCGGCTCGACGGAGAGCCGCTCCTTGAGCGCGACCAGCCGGTCCGGGTCGGCCTCGGTGGCCGTGAACCTGCTGAAGTGCGGTGCCCACTCCAGCGCGTAGTCGCCGAGCCCACTGCCGATCTCGATCGGGTTGTCACCCAGGTACGGCAAGGCCAGTTCCACGAACCAGCGCCGGTGGTTGACCGCTGTCGCGAGCCCTTCCAGGACCTCGGACTGCACCCGCTGATCTCCAGTGATTTCCGCCATGCGTCGATTCCTCGCGATCTGAACTCGACCTGCACCTGGACCGACAGAGTGAACCATCTACGACGACCGTAGGGAAATCGGGGCAGGGGTTACGGAACCGAGATGTGATGTGGGCGGTTGCCCGCCCATGTCAGGGACGTTACGGGACAGAGCACGCGGCCCCCGGTGAAGGGGACCCGACGCGTCCGCGGATCACTACGCTACGAATTGTTATGACGACCCAGGGTGCTGGCACCACCGGGGTGCCTGGTGAACCCGCGGCCGAGTCCACCGCCTCAGCATCGATGGACCCCGTCCCCGACCGCGTCGACGGCGGGATCGGCGAGACCGAAAGCCAACGTACGCAGGAGAACGTCCCGGCGGCCGTGCCGTCGGCCGGGACGCCGGCCCCCCGTACCGGGCGGACCGGACATCCGGCGTGGCGCTGGCTGCGTGCGGGGCGGGCGCGGGACACGGCCGCGGTACTGAGCTTCGTCGCGTTGGCCTTCTGGGTCACCGCCCGGCTCTGGCTGCACCCCGACCGCGGCCTGCGGTCGAACCCGATGGACCAGGCGTTCTTCGAGTGGATGCTGGCGCACGGCGCCCGGGTGCTGACCCATCTCGACTACCCGTTCGTCTCGTACCGGATGAACGTCCCGGACGGGATCAACATGATGGCGAACACCTCGGTGCTCGCCATCTCGCTCCCCCTGGCCCCGCTGACCCTGCTCCTCGGTCCACGGCCGACGTTCAACATCTTCCTCACCGCCGCGCTGGTCGCCACCGCGGTTGCCTGGTACTTCGTCCTGGCCCGCCACCTGGTCCGGTCCCGTTTCGCGGCCTGGATCGGCGCGCTCTTCTGCGGCTTCGCGCCGAGCATGGTCTCGCACGCGAACGGCCACCCGAACATCGTCGCGCAGTTCCTGGTACCGCTGATCGTCTGGCGGACGCTGCGGCTGCGGCAGCACGGCCGCTGGCTGCGCAACGGCGTACCGCTCGGGCTGCTGATCGTCTGGCAGGCCTTCATCAACCTGGAGATCCTGTTGATGACGGCGATCGGGCTGGGGGTGGTCGCGGTCGTCGCGCTCCTGCGCCGCCCCGAGGTACGCCGCGACGTCCGCCCCTTCGTCGCCGGGCTGGGCGTCGCCGCCGTGGTCGCGCTGGTGCTGCTCGCGTACCCGCTCTCGGTCCAGTTCTTCGGCCCGCAGTCGTACCACGGCCTGCCGCCCCTCATCCGCGGCTACGGCGCGGACCTCGGCTCCTTCGTCGCCTTCTCGCGCGAGTCCATCGGCGGTGACGCCCGCACCGCCAAGTTCCTGGCCCAGAACCCGACCGAGGAGAACGCCTTCTTCGGCTGGCCGCTGGTGGTGCTGGTGCTGGCCCTGGTGGTCTGGCTGCGGCACAACATCGCGGTGGTCGGCCTCGCCGTCACCGGCCTGCTCTTCGCCCTGCTGTCGCTCGGCCCGCAGATCGAGTACGAGGGGCGGCCGACCGGGATACCCGGGCCGTGGCGGCTGGTGGTGAACGTGCCGGTGCTCGACTCGGCCGTACCGACCCGCTGGGCGCTGGCGATCGCCCCCGTCATCGGGCTGCTGCTCGCGATCGGCGTCGACCGGGCGGTCGAGCTGACCCGGCGGTACCCGCGGGCGGCCGTGCCGATCCGCGCGGCGGGAGTGACGATGCTGGCGATGGCGCTGGTCCCGCTCGTGCCGACGCCCCTGCCGGCCGCGAAGATCGCCCCGACCCCGGCGTTCGTCAGCTCGGGCGCCTGGCGGCAGTACGCCGACGGCGGGCGCAGCGTGGTGACCCTGCCGCTGCCGGCGACCCAGTACACCGACCCGCTGCGCTGGTCGGCGCAGACCGGGTTGGACATGCCGATCCCGCGCGGCTACTTCCTGGGCCCGGACGCGCACCCGGACCGGCGGGCCGCCTTCGGTGGTCCGACCCGCCCCTCCAGCCTGCTCTTCGCCTGGGTGAGCAAGAGCGGCAAGGTGCCGAAGCTCAACGCGGAGAACCGCCGGGAACTCCTGACGGACCTGCGGTTCTGGCGGGCCGGCGTGGTGATCCTCGCGCCACAGCGCAACTCCCTCGCCCTGCGGCAGACGATGACCGGTCTCACCGGCATCCAGCCGACGAAGACCGGCGGGGTCTGGCTCTGGGACATCCGTCCGTTGCTCGGCTGAGACCGGGCGGGTCAGTCCTGGCGCAGGCAGCAGCCGCTGCAGACCTTGGGTCGGGGCAGCGTGAAGGCGAGGCAGCAGGTCTTGCGCTGCACCGTCGGCTCGCCGTTCGGGCCGGGTACCAACTCGATCAGGTCGGCGACGTCGAGGGCGTCGAGCAGCGCGTCGACGGAGGCGACCGCCGAGCCGGGCAGCGCGTCCGCGGCGCGCAGCACGCCGTACGCGACGCCGGAGGCGACCGAGCCGAGCAGCGTACGGGCACCGACCCGGACCCGGGCGTGGATCGCGTCGAGCAGCGGGGTCAGGTGCTCGTCGAGCATCGCCGTGCGCAGCGCGGCGAGCAGGGCCCGCTCGTCGGCGACGACCCGCACGTCGGGCCGCCCGGCCAGCGCCAGCGGATCCGAGGGGAGGACCGCGACGGTGATCGAGCGGCGCAGCCCGAGGCTGAGCAGGGGACCCGGGCCGCCGAGGCGGACCAGCACCTCCTCGGGGCGTACCAGCGGCACCCGCCGGGCGGAGGCCCAGCCCAGCACCGTCGGCAGCGCCAGCCAGTAGGTGTACGACTTCCAGGCCAGCGTGGCGGCGGCGTGCGGGGAGGCACCCCACTGCCGCGCGGCGGCGTCGAGCAACTCGGGCAGCCGCACGCCGCTGATCAGGTCGGTGGCGGGAAACCAGTCCGCCTCGTCCGCGACGATCAGTTCGCCGGGGAGACTGCCGAGGTCCGCGGTGCCGAACATCGCCCGCAGCGTGGCGGTGACCGGCGCGAGCGGGGCCACGGCGTCAGCGCGGCTGTCGATCGTTGCGATCATGCCTGCCCTTTTCCCCCGGAACGGCGATGTGACACCGATGGTCACCCTGGCGATTAAGGTTAGCCTAACTTAGGTGGCCGGCCTGGGCGGGGGTTGAGGCGCAGGTCACTGCCGCGTCGGTCGGCGCGCGGGGGCGGGCGGGGCCCGGCGGGGCCGCGGCAGGCGAGGGAGCGTTCCCGTCGTCGCCATCACTATTCGTAGCCGGGTCGCGGCGGCCGGCGACCAATGGGGTCGCGGTCCGGGACAGGATCGACGATAATGGTTGAATAGTCAAGGCAAATGTCGGTAATGCGGCATTCATGTATGGCTGGGTGAGGCAACGGAGAGACTGAGACTCCCGGCCAAGAGGAAGCCCATGACTACCTCGCCCATCGAACGGGCTGCCGACTCGTTCGCGGCCGAGCTCTCCCGGCGGCGGGTCGAGCAGGGTATGACCAAGAAACAGCTCGCCGCGCGGATGGGTTTCGACCCGTCGTACGTCAGCCATGTCGAAGGTCGTCGACACCGCCCCACCGAGGACTTCGCCCGCCGGGCGGAGGCCGTCCTCGGCGCGGCGGGCGCGATCTGGCAGCGTTTCCAGGAGTACGACGAGCTCCGGCACGCCCGGGCCGCCGTCAACCCGCACCGTGACCCGCCGGTACCCGAGAAGTGGATGCCACCGGGCACCGGCCTCATCGTGGAGCAGGAGGTGGCGACGCTCCGGTACGAGAACGGCCGGTACCGGTGCGCCATCCGCCGCGCCCTCTACAACCAGGGCACCGAGCCCGTGACCCGCTACCTGGTGCGGGTCGCCGTCGACCGCTACCCCGGCGACCCGGGCCGGTCCAACCGTCACCACCGCGAGCACCCCCTCACCTTCGGCGAGCTGGACCTGCAGGCGTACTACGACGACCAGGGCAGCCGCGAGCGGATGGAGTGGCGCAAGAAGCAGGACCGGGACGCCTTCAAGGAGGTCTGGCTCCTCTTCGAGAACGGGCAGGGGCGGTTCCCGCTCTACCCCGGCCGCCGCGCCGTCATCGAGTACGCGTACACCGTCAGCGAGGACAAGTGGGGCACCTGGTTCCAGCGGGCGGTCCGCCTCCCCACCAACCAGCTGACCGTACGGCTCGACCTGCCCGTCGAACTCGACCCGCAGGTCTGGGGCGTGGAGACCTCCACCGCCGAGGAGGGACCGCTGCGCACCCCGGTGGTGCACACCGAGGAGGACGGGCGGGCCCGGTTCGAGTGGTCCACGGAGAACCCGCCGCTCAACGCCCGGTACCGCCTGGAGTGGCGGTACCGCAGCGAACCGCCGGCCGGCCCGGTGCGCGGCGCCGAGGGCGGCACCCGGGCCAGCGACCGGATGCGCGCCGCCGGGATCGTGCAGCGCGGGGCCGACCTGCTGCGCCAGCCGGCCCGCCAGTTCGACCTGCCCCGCGACGCCGGGGTGGCCCGGGACGTGGTGGCGCGGCTGCGGGCGGCGCTGGACCGGGTGGACGAGCTGCACCCGTTCAGCAAGGGGCTGGGTCTGGCGGCGCCGCAGATCGGGCTCTCCTGGGCGGCGGCGATCGTGCAACCGCCGGACCGTGAGGCCGAGCCGGTGGTGCTGATCAACCCGCGCGTCGTCGACGCGACGCTGGAATCGGACGAGCAGTACGAGGGCTGCCTGTCGTTCTTCGACTCGCGCGGGCTGGTGGCACGCCCGCTCCGCCTCGACGTCGAGCACGCGAACGTGGACGGTACCCGGGTGATCACCTGTTTCGAGTTCGCCATGGCCCGGCTGGTGGCGCACGAGCTCGACCACCTGGACGGCCGGCTCTACGTCGACCGGATGGCGCCCGGGATGCCGCTGGTACCGGTCGAGGAGTACCGGGAGAGCGGTCGCCCCTGGCACTACTGACGCCCCCGGCCACCCGGCGGGTCGCGTCGTGCGGCCCCCGACGCGGGTTGAACCGGGTCTCGTGCCCTGTGCGGGCAGGGCACGAGACCCGGCGGGGGGAGGATGGTCTAGACGGCGCCGAAGGTGTCGTACCGGATCTGTTCGGCCGGTACCTGCTGCTCGGCGAGGGTGCGCAGGACGGAGCGGACCATGGCCACCGAGCCGGAGACCAGGCAGTCGTGCGAGGTCCACGGCCCGTAGCGGGCCACCACGTCGGCGACGTCGCCCTGCTCGCCGCCGAAGGCGGGATCGTCCCCGCAACACGGGATGATCATCAGCCACGGGTGCCCGGCGGCGAGTTCGTAGAGTTCGGCCAGGGCGTACAGCTCCTCCTCGCGGCGTACGCCGTAGAAGACGTGCACCCAGCGGGTGCGGTTGTAGCCGCTCAGCTCCTCGACGAGCGCCTTGATCGGGGCGAGCCCGACGCCGCCCGCCACGCAGAGCACGTCGCGGGTCGAGTCGCGGTCGAGCGTCATGGAGCCCATCGGAGCGGCCAACCGCAGCAGGTCACCCGGTCTGATCCGCCGTACCAGGGTGCCGGAGAGCCAGCCGGCGTCGAGCGACCGTACGTGGAACTCCAGGATGTTGCCCTCGTTCGGAGCGTTCGCGATCGAGTACGTCCGCCAGACCCGCGGGTGGTACCGGGGCGCCTCGATGCTCACGTACTGGCCGGCGCGGTACGGCAGCGGGTACTGCAACGGCTGGCAGGTGAAGACCGCCACGTCCGAGGTACGCCGCTCGTGGGTGAGCACCTCGGCGTGCCAGAACGGCGGGTTGTCGTCCTCCGCCGCCCCGGCCTGCATCCGCTCGGAGATCACCCGGTACGCGTCGGCCCACGCCTGGTCGTACTCGATGCTCCACTGCTCGGCCGCGCAGGTCCGCAGCGCGTCGAGCAGCGCGGCACCCATGATCGTGAAGTGCTCCGGCAGGACGTGGTACTTGCGGTGGTCCCGGCCGAGCGCCCGGAGGTAGTCGTCGAGGTGCTCGGGATCGTCGATGGTCTGCATCGCCGTCACGATCGCTTCGAGCAGCCGGTCGCGCTGGCCGCTCATCTGTACCGGAAAGAGGTCGCGCAGGGCCGGACTGGTGAGGAACATGCGCGCGTAGAAGTGCTGGGCGAGCTTCTCCTGCCGGTCCTCGACCAGGACCCAGCTCTCCTTCAGCAGCTGCGCGAGGTTTTCCATGTCCGCCCTTCTCGGTGATGGCGCGCGTCGGAGACGCGCGAGCTGGCCGGTCAGATCGGTGTTGCGTGGCGGTGCGGTGGTGCTTCGTGGCGGTGCCTTGCTTGCGTCCGTGGTCCCTGCGTTGCGTGGCGGTGCGTCGGTCGCACGGCGGTGCGTCCGGGCTGGCTCACAAAGGGTGAACACTGAGGGTCATGGTCCATCGGACAGACAGTGCGATCAGTGAGTGATGGCCCGATATGCCCCGCTACGTACCGTGGCGGTGTTCGGGTCCGTCGCCCATGCGGCAGAGTTGGTCGGGTGACGCTTGATCTCGCTCGGCCGGTCTCCCGCAGGACGACCGGCGTCGAGGTGCTCCTGGTCCTCGGCCTCTCGCTCGGGCAGTCCGCGATCTACTCGCTGGTGACCATCGTCGGGCGCCTCACCGCCGACCGGCCGCTGTCCCAGCAGACGGCCACCCTCAACCCGTCCCAGTCGGCCCGGCCCTGGCTCGACCTCGCGTACCAGCTCCTGGGCATCGCCTTCGCCCTGGTCCCGGTGCTGCTCGCGGTGCACCTGCTGAATCGCGAGGGCGGCGACGCCCGGCAGCGGCTCGGCCTCGACGCCGCACGCCCGCGCGCCGACCTCGGCTGGGGCGCCGCGCTGGCCGCCGCGATCGGGCTGCCCGGACTCGGCCTCTTCGCCGTCGCCGCGTGGCTCGGGATCAACGCCAACGTGGTACCGGCCGCGCTGCCGCACGTCTGGTGGGCGGTACCGGTCCTGGTGCTCTCCGCCGCCCAGAACGCCATCCTGGAGGAGGTGATCGTCGTCGGGTACCTGGTCACCCGGCTGCGGGAACTCGGGTGGCGGATCGGCGCGGTGATCGCCGCGAGCGCGGTACTGCGCGGCTCCTACCACCTCTACCAGGGCTTCGGGGCGTTCCTCGGCAACGCCGTCATGGGCGTGGTCTTCGCGCTCTTCTTCCTGCGTACCCGGCGGGTGATGCCGCTGATCGTCGCGCACACGCTGCTCGACGTGGTCGCCTTCGTCGGCTACACGCTGCTGCCGGACGACTGGTTCCGCTGGCTCTAGCGCCTCGGGTCCGGGGCGGCCCCCGAGGTCGCGGAGCACCCCTCGCGGGCTCCCTGCGGAGGGGCCCTCCCGACGCCGGCTAGCGCCGGTAGCGGGCCACCGCACGGGCCGCGAGCCGCTGCGCGACCGCCGTACCGCCCGCCGCGGCGGCCAGCGCCGCCGCGCCCGGGAGCAGCCGGGCCGCCGCGCGCAGCGCCAGCCAGCCACCGGCCTGGGCGGCGAGCGGTACGCCGAGCCGCCACGCCGCCTCCAGCGCCCGGTCCAGCGCGTCCTCGCCCTCCGGGCCCGCCCGGCCCGCGGCGGCGAGCGCGTCCCGGGCGGCCGCGTCGTCCGGGTGCACCCGGGTCAGTACGAGCAGGTCGGCGGCGCGGTCCGGGTGCGTCGGCTCGTGCCCGTACGCGGCGGCCAGGTGCAGCACCAGCCCCGCCTGGGTCCAGGCGACCACCACCAGCTCGGCGAGCGGCGCGAGCAGCCCGGCGCCGGCCGAGACGGCACCACCGGTGCCGGCGATGCGGACGAACCGGCGGGTCGCCAGTCGGGCCAGCCCCTCGGGCGTGGCGCTCGGGTAGTCCGTGCGGACCCGTTCGGCCCAGGCCCGCGCCCCCGGGCCGAGGGACTCGACGGCGGCCGTGGCCAGCAGCTCCGGGGCGTACCCCGGGTGGGCGAGCAGGCGCGCGGTGAGACCCGGTGCGGGCTCCGCCGGGGTACGCCCCGCACCGGCCGGCGCCGCCGCGACCGGCTGCGGACCGTCCGGGGGCAGCAACGTCGCCGCGTCGCCGGCCGCCCTGCGCGGCCTCGGCGCGGTCTTGCGCGCCTTCGCCGCGGTTCCGCCCGCCTTCGTGGCGGCTTTGCCGGCGGCCTTCGCGGCGGCCTTGGCCGGCCTCGGACGCGTCTCGTCCGGCTTCGCGCCTGCGTCGTCCGGCTTCGGGGGCTTCGGGGGCGTCTCGTCCGACCTCGCGCCTGGATCATCTGGCTTCGGGAGCGTCTCGTCCGGCCGGGTCGCGGCGGGCTCCTGCTCCGCCGGCCCGGCCGCCGCCGACGTGGCCGCCGCCTTGCGCGGCGCCCGCTTGGCCGGCCTCGTGGCCGCGACCGGCGCTGCCGCCACCGGCTCGCCGGTCGCGGCTGGCTCGACCGCTGCGGGTGGCTCGGTGGCTCCGGCCGCCCGCCGGGGTCTTGTGACCTTCGTCGCTTCCGGTACGCGGGCCGGGCTCGCGTCCGCTTCCGGCGTCTCCGTCCCCGGCTCCGCTGCCGCGGGTACGGTGGGATCCTCCGCCGGCGGCTGGAAGAGCACGGGCGGAGCCTTGGCGCGGCGGGTACGCGGCACGGGCGCCGGCTGCGGCGCCTCGCTCGCCGGCGGGTTGAAGGCCGGCCGGGCCGTACGGGATCGCGGCGTCGACCGCTCCGGGGGCCGGCGCTCGGGTGAGGGGTCGGTGGACGACTGCTCCTCCATATCGAAAAAGCCTAGTCCCCGTGGTGGATATCGGCCTGCCGAGCGCTTCGTGCCCGGCTGGCCGGGTCGTCCCGGGCGGAAGGGGGATAGCGCTTTGCCCCCGGCCGGGGTGGCCCTGTATCCTCGGTCGGCGGTGGTCTACAGGCCACCGAGGAGACTTCGCCTAGTCTGGTCTATGGCGCCGCACTGCTAATGCGGTTGGGGTTTTAAAGCCCCTCCCGGGTTCGAATCCCGGAGTCTCCGCGCCCCGGCCGGGTGTGTAGACTGGCCGAGCACCAGCGCCCGTAGCTCAACGGATAGAGCATCTGACTACGGATCAGAAGGTTAGGGGTTCGAGTCCCTTCGGGCGCGCAAGATCATGAGGGGCCTGAACTGCGGGAACGCGGTTCGGGCCCTTCTTGCTGCCTGGCCTGCGTGGATGGTGGGTGTCACGTGGGTGCGATGTGGGTGCCAGCCCTGTTGGCGAGTTTTTCTCGCGCTTGGTGGCCTTGACCTGGGGCTTCGGGACCGCGCCCGGGGTGCTGGGGGCTGGAGCACCTGTTTTCGGTCGGCGGGTGGGTCGGTTCTTCCGGGCCTTGTTTTTGATCTTTTTGCGGGTGCGGCGGGCCGCGGCGAGGACGAGGTGGGCGGCGGCGTCGGCGCTGTGTCGCTGCACGTCGGGTAGGACGCTGGTGTAGGTGTCGGCGGTGGTCACGATGCTGGAGTGGCCGAGGAGATTTGCAGGATCTTCAGGTCGGCGCCGGCCTGGTGGGCCAAGGACGCGGCTCCGTGCCGCAGGTCGTGCAGCCGCACCGGGGGTAGTCCGGCGCGTTGGACGAGTGTGCGGAATCGGGTGGTGGCGTAGTTCGGGTTGATCGGCTGGCCGTCGGAGCGTACGAACACCTACCTGGTGTCGGTGCACGCCTTGCCATCCGCGGTGGCGTCGCTCCTCTGGTCGAGTTGTCGGCGGAGGTGCGCGCGTAGGACCTGGACGGTGCGTTTGTCCAGGGCGACCGCGCGGCGTCCGGCGGGGGTCTTCGGGTAGGGCCTAACGGGGGAACCGCAGCTCATTCTTCGCCTTCTGGCGGCATATACCAATCTTGACTCCGAAGCCATTTTAGATACGAGTCGTAGACGTTTAGCAATCCATCTGCCGAATCTCGGACAGCCAGAAAAGCAGTCAGCTGATCAAACAGGACACTGATAGCCCTCTGCTCGTCTTCCACAGAGAGGTTGGCGACCCCTCCCAGGCAACCATCCGGAAAGGTGAGCCGCAATATCAACCCACGCCAGGTCAAATTTGCACCATCACCCAGCCGGACCACAAGCCATTCTCGGAAGCCTCGCAGCAGGCCACCGTTCTGGCCTGCATCCATTCCAGCGAGAAAAGCTACCGTCTGCCCGAACGAACCGTCAACGCCGAGCATTCCTGGCCGCGTCCGGAGCAGTTCTAGAGTGCGTTGCAGTTGCATCAACTAACCTCAAAATCCAAATTGATATCATCCCTGAGTGAGGCGAGCACGGTTGACGACCTGAACGCGTGGCTCAACGCCGGCGTGCTCCTGCGGCTGTGGCCCACTCTCTGGCTGCCACCCCGGCTACGGCAGGACTGGGAAAAGGCCTTCCCCGAACTCGCCGCGACCCGTACGAACACCGCATAACGGTGAACTCCTTTCACGAACGACTCGCCCGCACCGGGCTCGCGCCTGCTCGTCGATACGGTTTCGCTCTCGCCGGCGGTTACGTGGTCCAAGCCGCCGGACTTCTCGAGCGGCCCAGCGAGGATGTCGACTTGTTCACGGCGTGGGACCGGTACTACATCCCGACGACGCGGTCGCGAACAAGATGAGCGCTCTCTACGGGCGAGCATTCGCCCGTGACTTCATCGATATAGACGCCGCGCTCCGATCCGGCCGCTACATCATCAAGCTGTCCTCGACCTCGCGCAACAAACTGATCGTAGGGTTCGGCCGACGCGTCTTCGCCAATGCTCTCGGGCAGGCCAACGTGCTCGATCCTGATGACTTCGCCCAGTACGGCGTGACCGGTCAGGCATTGGACAACCTCCGTGACCGGTTTGAGGCATGGCGCCGCGAACTACTCGCCGGGGAAGACCTCGCGGGAGCTGACGGCTCCGTCCTGTGACGCACGCGGTTCAGGATGGCTGACGTGCGGCGTGGGTCCGGATGAGTTCCTCGACGCCACGGAGGAAGGTCTCGCAGATCAACGCCGGGTCGAAGAGGCAGCCGGCCGCCATGGCGCCGTCGCGGAGCATGACGAAGTGCTGCGCGGCGGACTCGGCCTCGGTCCTCTCGATGCTCGCGAGCAAGGTGTTGACCGTGTCGAGGAACCACCGCCGGTGCGCGAGGACGGCCTGGTGCACCGGGTGGTCGGGATCGGGGTACTCGGCCACGGCGTTCAGGAAGGCACAGCCGCGGAAGCCGGCGGACCGGATGCTCCCGGCAATCGACTCGGCGATGGCCCGGAGCGTGTCGGGCGCCGGTAGGCCGGCCGTGATGGCCGTCTCGACCTGCTCGCGGATGGCCCGGTCGGCCGCCTGCAGATAGGCGAGAACCAGATCCTCCTTGCCCGGGAAGTGCCGGTAGAAGGTGGCCCGGGTCACTTTCGCCTCGGCGATGATCCGGTCGACGCCGACCGAGTGGATGCCCTCCCCGTAGAAGATCCTGGCCGCCGTGTCGAGGAGCCGCTGTCGCGCCTCGGACGGCCGGGTCTCGGTCTCGGTACGTGCCATGGGCCCATAGTAGTGACAGAACGTTCGGTCTTGACAGGTCGGCGCGGACTCGTCATTCTTGGCAAGACAGAACGTTCGTTCTACTTGATGGCAGTCCTGAGCGCGGCGCCCGTTGCGTCGCGGTTTCCCCCCTCGGTCGCCACCGGAAGGATCACCATGACCACCGTCACCGCCCCCGGCATCTCGACGACGGCGTCCGCACTGCGGCGGCTGTACTTCGTCCGGTTCGGGTTCGCCATCGTCTGGGCCCTCGTGATGTTCCCGCTCGCCAAACACCTCGATCCGCTCACCACCACGCTGCTCGTGCTATACCCGCTGTTCGACGTGGCCGCCGCCATCGTCGACGCCCGCGCGTCGCGCGCCACCGGGTCGCCCACCCTGCTGTACGTGAACGTCGCGGTCAGCCTGCTCGCCGCGGTCGGCCTGGCCGTCGCCGGCGCGTCCGGCGTACCGGCGGTGCTGCGCGTGTGGGGTGCCTGGGCGGTCGTGGCCGGGCTGGTTCAGCTGGTCGTGGCGGTCACCCGGCGCCGGATGGGTGGCCAGTGGCCGATGATCATCAGCGGCGGGATCTCGGTACTCGCCGGCGGGTCGTTCATCGCCGGTGCCTCGGCGGACCACCCGGTGCTGACCAACGCGATCGGCTACGCGATCCCCGGCGCCATCTTCTTCCTCATCTCGGCCATCCGTCTCGGCCGCGCCGCCAAGGCGAACTGACATGGAGAACGCCACGTACGACGTCGTCGTCATCGGCGCGGGGCCGGTCGGGGAGAACGTCGCCGATCGGGTCGTGCGGGGCGGCCTGACCGCCGCCGTCGTCGAACGGGAACTGGTCGGTGGTGAGTGCTCGTACTGGGCCTGCATGCCGACCAAGGCGTTGCTGCGCAGCGCGACCGCGCTCCGGGCGGCACGCCGGCTGCCCGGAGCGCGGGAGGCGGTGACGGGCGACCTGGACGCGGCAGCCGTGCTGCGCCGCCGCGACTCCTTCGCCTCGAACTGGTCCGACGACGGGCAGGTGTCCTGGCTCGACTCGGCCAGGATCGCCCTGTACCGCGGCCAGGGCCGGATCAGCTCCGAGCGGGTCGTCGAGGTCTGGACCGGCGGGGACTTCCCGACGGTCTCGCTCACCGCTCGGCATGCGGTCGTCGTCGCGACCGGCAGCGGCGCACTGATTCCGGACGTCACCGGTATCCACGAGGTGGCGCCCTGGACCAGCCGGGAGGCCGCCGCCGCGACCGAGATTCCCGGTCGGCTCGCCGTCATCGGTGGTGGCGTGGTGGCGTCGGAGATGGCGACCGCGTTCGCGAGCCTCGGATCCGAGGTGACGGTGCTGGCCCGCGACGGTGTGCTGCCGCGGGCGGAGCCGTTCGTCGGCGAGCGGGTCACGCGGTCGTTGCGGGCGGCCGGCGTGTCCGTACGCCTCGGTGCCGAGGCGGCGTCGGTGAGCCGGGACGGCGACGGCACGCTGCACGTCACGCTCACCGACGGCGGGCGGATCGAGGCCGACGAACTCCTGGTCGCGACCGGCCGTACGCCGAACACGCAGGACATCGGCCTCGACCGGGTCGGCCTGAGGCCCGGTACCTGGCTCGCGGTCGACGACACGCTGCGGGTCGTCGACGACGACGGGGCGCTGGTCGGCGCCGGATGGCTGTACGCCGCCGGTGACGTCAACCGGCGCGCCCTCCTGACCCACCAGGGCAAGTACCAGGCTCGCGCGGTGGGTGACGTGATCGTGGCGCGGGCCAGGGGCGAGGCGGTCGACGACCGCCCGTGGGGCCGGCACGTCGCCACCGCCGACGAGCGTGCCGTGCCGCAGGTCGTCTTCACCGACCCGGAGGTCGCGTCGGTGGGGCTGACCGCGGCCGCCGCCGAGGCCGCCGGGCTGCGGACCCGGGTCGTCGACTACGACCTGGGCGCCGTCGCGGGATCCGCCCTGCACGCCGACGGATACCAGGGGCACGCCCGGATGGTCGTCGACGAGGACCGGAAGGTGATCGTCGGTCTTACGCTCGTCGGTCCGGACGTCGCGGAACTGCTGCACGCGGCGACGATCGCGGTCGTCGGCGAGGTCCCGCTGGATCGGTTGTGGCACGCCGTTCCCGCGTACCCGACGGTCAGCGAGGTCTGGCTGCGCCTGCTGGAGGCGTACGGCCGCTGAGCGCGAGCCGGGTACCGCTCGACCGGTCGCGGTACGTGGTGGCACGAGGCGCGAACGAAGCGGCCATATCGCACAGAAGGCGCTTTTCTGCAATTTACCGCTATTTTGGTCTGCCTTCTGTTCAACTGGCAGAGCGGTGGCGCTCCCCATCTCGAAGGCCCGACGTCTGGCGGACGGGCGGACGGGGCGCCCGGTTCACGGCGGGAGGAGAGAATGCGCGGAAGGGCGCGGCCCGGCCTGATCAGGGACTTCAACGAGTCGAAGCCGGTCACCTACGTCGAGCTCTTCTTCGATCTGGTGTACGTCTTCACGATCTTCCGCCTCTCGCAGACCCTGCTCACCCGGCTCAACTGGGTCGGGTTGTTCGAGACGGCGGTCCTGCTGCTGACCGTCTGGTGGGTCTGGGCCTACACCAACCTGCTCACCGACACTCTCGACGCGCGGCTGATCCGGCTGCAACTGCTGGTCATCTTCACCGCGTTCGGCAGCCTGCTGCTCGCGACCGCGATACCCGAGGCGTTCGAACAGCGCGGGCTGCTCTTCGCGATCGCGTACCTGGCGATCAACCTGGGACGCAGCGTGGTGCTCGCGATCGCCCTGCGCCGACACATAGTCGGACTGCGGCCCCGACGGGCGGCGCTGTGGTTCCTCATCTCGGGCGTGCCGTGGCTCGTCGGCGCCGAGGTCGACGGGACGCCCCGGCTGGTGCTCTGGGGCATCGCCATTTTGATCGACTACCTGACGGCGGAGGTCGGGTGGCCGGCGCCGCGGATCGGGCGTACCGCTCCGAACGAGTGGAACCTCGCGAGCGAGCACTTCGCCGAGCGGTACCGGCAGTTCGTGATCGTCGCGCTTGGCCAGACCATCGCGTCGACCGGCGCGGCGTTCCACGCCAGCGACTTCACGCTGCACCAGGGCTCGGCGTTCACGGTGTCGTTCCTCATCACGGTGCTGCTCTACTGGATCTACTTCCACCGCACCCGGGAGAAGCTCGGGCCGACCTTCTCGGGCGCCCGGGAGCCGTCGATCCGGGCCAGGGAGGCGGGCTTCGCCCATCTGCTGATGGTGGCCGGCGTCGTCGGCATCACCGTCAGCGACGAACTGGTGATCAGGGGCGCCGCGCACCGGGTCGGGGCGTACGGGGCCGCCGTCTCCCTCGGCGGGGCGGTGCTCTTCATCCTCGGACACGCGCTGCTCGGGCGACACGTCTTCATCGACGTGGCGACTCCCCGGCTGATCGGGGCGGGGGTCCTCCTCCTCGCGTCGCCGCTGCTGGTCGGGCTGCCCATGCTCGCCGTCTCCGGGGCGGTCGCCGTGGTGCTGGCCGGCATCGTGATCTGGGACCTGCTGCGCACGGGCGAGGACCTGGGCGAGCAGACGGTGACGCATCGGCTCTGAACCGCCGTGCCGGCGCCACAACCCGGGTCGGCACCGCAACCAGGTCGACGCCGCAACCCGGTCGGCGCCCGGCCCGGGTCGACGCGGACCGGGATGCGGGTCGTGACCGCCTCGGAAGGTCCTTGACCAACATTCCCCGGGCCCCTCACGTAGCCTTCGCCTGAAGCTCATCTCGCAGCTACCATGGTTCAGGAGATAGCCGGCTGATCCTGGGAATGTATGCCAGAAACCGGCCTTCGAGGTAAGTTCCCGCTTCTGATGGAGCGGTGGCTACGCCGCGCCAAATTTTCGGCAGATATTCGTGCCGTTATCTTCGTAACGGTTGTTCCAAAAGCCACTGCAGCGGCCTCTGTTCTTCCGGTAGGCTGACTTTCAGCCGGTTCTGGCCTCGAACAAGTCCGACGAATTCCTGCCGGGCCATAACTCGGCCACCCACGTCGGCGCCGTGCCGCGACGGCCACTGCAGGTCGATGACGTCCACTCCGCAGGTTTGCGCGCGCAATGCAATATCGACCATCGCGATCTTTGACGCCTCGGGTCTGGCTTGAAAATGTGAATCGACGGATAGGGTCGAGCCGAATGCAAGACCGAATGCGCCCCCGACAAGTTCGCCATCATCCCAGATCTCAAGGCTGTAGGCCCAGCCATCGCGGTGCAGGCCAAGCAGGGCATCCAAAAAGTCGTCCGTGAGCCATCGAGGCTCGCGGCCAGCGCGGCATGCCTCGGCTACCTGGCGGAACGCTGTGTTGACCGTGCTGACCCAGCGGCCACGCCGTATCATCGCCCGCTGCTTTTTCCGGGTCCTGGCCTCACCGGCTGGTATGACGAATCGAGGATCAGGGCACCACCAGCTCAAGGAGAATGGGTCTGCTGTTCCGCCTAACCCGGCTATCGTCCCGGCCAGGAGATCGTTTTCATGAAGGAGCCGCAATATGTGGCGTTGGATGGGCGCTGCGGGCATGGCGAACAACCCCGCCTGGGCAGCAGACAGCAATGAGCTGCTGTCGAGCTGCCCGCCGAAGGCCACCGGCTGGTCCGCGGACGCCGGATGAAGCGTGATTTCTTCCCAATCTGTCACTCCCGCCTCCGCAGGCTCGTGGCTCAAGACATGAACAAGCGGTACGCGCCATCCAGATGCGTCAACCGAGACCGTACCGGGTTGGTACCCCGGCAGCCCACGCAGACCGCGCCCCGAGACCGAACCTGAGGTCGGGCCGTACTGCGACGGCAAGGGCGCCCTTGTGCTGCCGTTTGTCGCCTCGCGCAGCCTTCGCGTCCCTCCCCTCAAACGGCTCCGGGGACGTGTACTCGGACATGAAGCACTTCCATTATCGCGTCGGCAATAATTCGCGGGCCGTCGACGGTGAGGACCGACTCGGCGTGGAACTGCATGGATGCGAAGGACGGGCCACGCAGCGCGTGTACTTCGCCCGTTTGTTGGTCCCGGCTGATTTGGATCAGCCCGACCCCTTCGACATCGCGCCTGTCTGTGGCAGAGTGCGCGGCAAACGTGTTGTAAAAGCCCACCCTCTCACGCTGACCGAATAAGTCGATCTCCCGCTGAACACCTTGATTGGGAGCGTGCCGCCGAACCAGGTCGAACCCCAGCCGCCGACTCAGCACCTGATGGCTCAGACACACCGCCAGCAACGGGCGAGATGAGGCCAGGGCCTCGTCGAGCGCGCTCGCCAAGTGTGCGATCTTGGGGTGATTGGCTGCCCGTGGGTCGCCAGGACCGGGCCCCAGCACGAGGAGATCCGCTCCGGCCGGGTCGTAGTGCTCGTCAAAGCGGCGGATCATGACCACGAGGCCGAGCGCTTGCAACTGCTGGGCCAACATCGTGGTGAAGGTGTCCTCCGCGTCGACCACCAGCGCGGTAAGCCCGTCCAGCGCGGCGACCGTCGATGTACGGTTGTCGCGCTCCCGGAGCCAGAAGTCCGCGATGCCGTGATTGCGCCGGCGAAGTGCCGCCTGCACTCCGGGATCTGCGGCAAACCGTCCATCCTCACCGGTCCGCATGGCGGCCAGCAGCGCGGCCGCCTTGGCGGCGGTCTCCGCGACCTCGGCTTGCGGGTCCGAATGACGCACAAGCGTGGCGCCGACTGGAATGGTCAGCTCGCCGTCGAGGCCGATGTCGGCCGTGCGAATGAGGATCGCGGAGTCGAGCGACTGCTCGCCGTTCGCGTTTCGGCCGATCAGCGCGGCAATCCCGCTGTAGTAACCACGCCCGTCCCGCTCGTAACGGTCGATGACCCGCGCCGCGCTCTCCACCGGGCTGCCCATAACCGTCGGGGCGAACATGGTCTCCCGGAGGATTTCCCGGGCATCAAGGTTGGTCCTCCCCTCGATGAAGTACTCGGTGTGGGCGAGCCGCGCCATCTCCTTTAGGTACGGTCCCACGACGCGTCCGCCAGCATTGCACACGCGCCCCATCATCTTGAGTTCCTCGTCGAGTACCATGTAGAGCTCGTCGGTTTCCTTGGCGTCGGCGAGAAAGTCCAGCACCCCGCGCAGCGTGGGACCCCCGGCCGGGTAGCGGTACGTTCCACTGATCGGGTTCATGACCGCGGTGCCACCCGCAAGCGTGATGTGCCGTTCGGGGGTGGCTCCCAACAGCGTGCGAGCGCCGGTATGAATCAGGAAAGTCCAATAGGTGCCGTGCTCGCGTTCGATGAGCCGCCGGAGGAAGAACAGCGCGTTGGCCGTGGTGAAGTCGGTAATCTCCGCTCGGTAGGAGCGCTTGATGACAAAGTTCGCGCCCTCGCCGGCTCCGATCTCGTCGTGGACCACTCGCTTGACCACCTCGGCGTAGCCGGCATCGTCGGGCTCGAAGCGTCCGCCTACGAGCTTGGCCGGGGCGTGTGGTATCCGCGCGAGGACGTCAGCCAGCGGCATCGTCGCCTGCTCCGTGATGGTGATCGCCACCAGCGGGGTGTTGTCGTCCTTCGCAGCGAACCCCCGCTCGCTGAGCTGCCGGTACGGGACCAGCGCCAACACGTCATGGCCGGCGCCTCGGCCGGCTCGCGGACGATTCGTCACGGGTATGTCTGCCAGCGACCCGTGCTCCGTGACCTCGCCAATCATTACGTCCAGGACGTCACGCCCCGCGCTTTCCGGGCGGTACAACAACGCGAACGCGGGTGCGTGCCCGGCCAGCACTCGGTCGAGCAGATCGTTGCTGGCACTCGCCGTCATCGCCGCACCTGCCTGGTGACGATTCCCCGCGGCCAGGACCCCGTGGCGCGGCCGACGGCCAACCGGTGCTCGGGTGCCGGGAAGTCGCCCAGCGCGTCGGCGACGAACGGTTGGATGTCGTTGGAGAGCGTGCCCAACGCGGTGACAAGCACGCCGACCTGCCCGCGCGGACCGCATTGGACGGGCTGATTGCGGTCGGCGGCCCGTATACGCGGCAAGAGGGTCGAGCCGTGGAAGACGCGGTGGCGCCACCTTGTGAACACCCCGTCGTCTGGGTGGGCTTCTAACTCGGCGATGACACGCTGCATGGGCGGCGCCCGGTCCACCGACGCGACCCGGGGAACGAGGCTGTCGGTGCTGAGAACTGCATGCGATGCGACGGCGGGAACGCCAGCCATCGAGGTTCTCCTTTCGCCGCAGTGCCTGGTGCGGTGGAGCGGGTGTAACGCTGGGAGGCTGGTGTTGGAATTCGTTTCAGGACGACTGATCTGGCTCCATGGAAGGGCTGGCGGGCTCGGACGCAGGCAGAGCGCCGGGGACGCTGCTCCACTGCAGTGCCAGGCCTCGTCGCTAGTGCTCCAGCAGCCGGTTGTAGTACGGGGCGGGCATCGCGGCGCCGCACGACACCAATGTGTAGCCGCGCAGGCTGTCATGGGTCTGCAAAGCGCGCCGAATTATCGTCTGTGCCGCGAGTTCGCTGCTTTCCAGGGACGGCGCCAACAGGAGCAGGCCGAGGACCGGACCCGGGCTGGCATCGGCGTGCACCACGACGTGCTGGAGTCCGTCCTCCGGCTGTGCGCTTTGCATGACCAGCGCGGCCGTGTCGGGCGGCAGCGCTGCGTGGCCGTCGCCGGAAAGTAGCGCGTGGATGAGGTACATCGCCTGATTCTCGGGGCTGGCCAAGGCGAATGCACTGTTGAGGCAGGGACGCTTTATGACATGGCCGCAAGAGGCCATCGACTTCGGCACGCCCAGGCCCGCACTGCAGTCCCGGATATTGAAATTTGTTTGACGACTGTTGAGCGGCCGTATCGTATCGCGCGATACCGCTCGACCCTTTGCCGGTCGACCTTGCGTGGCGGCTCGCCGTCATCCGGATCGGCGGGTGGCAGCGCCGTTCGCCCGGGCACGACACAAAGAGCGAACGGTACTGGGGGCGCTCGCGTCGTGGTCAAGGTCCAGCCGCCGACGGCCCGGCACCTCCGTATCCTGCTGATCCGCCAGGACACTGCGCGAAGATCGCTATCAAGCATCCCGACGGGACCGATGAGCGGGGTACTTCCTGGCCCACCACGGCGCCGAGGCCCCGGCGTCGGAGCTGATCACCGTAGCCACACCCGATGGCACATCGAAGGCGACAATCAAGGCCGGCCGGAATGGCAACGGGCCCGGTCAAACCGGCGCCACGGCCAACGACCAGGGGCCCACGCGTCGAGTGATACCCGTCCACCTTCCCACCGAGATCGGCCGAAACGAAAGCGCCTGCCCGGCTCATCGCAACATCAGAGGCTGTAGTACCGGGACCGAGATATGCGAACATTGCTATCTGCGGTCGGGATGAGATGCCACGGGGCGGAGACACGGATGCTGGAGCCACTGGGGATTGATGCGCTGTCCGAGCAGGTATACCGGTCAATGTTGTCCTATCCTGACGAGGGCGTTCCCGAGCTGGCGGTCCGTCACGGCGTCTCGGAGGCGCAGATCCGCCTGTCGCTGGAGCAGCTGAGTACACTGTCGCTGATCCATGCGTCGCGGCGGCGCGGCAGCGGTTTCTACGCCGTCTCGCCAGACATCGCGATGGAACTCCTGCTCACGCAGCAACAGGCTCGGCTTGCCGCCGAGCAGCTCAAGGTAGAGGCCTCCCGTGTCGCGGCCGCCCATCTGATCGCCGAATATTCCGCGACTGTCCACGGGGCGAGCGGGCCGGACTCCGAGCGGCTTACCGGCGTGGAGGCGATCCGCGAACGACTCGCCCACCTCGCTAGGACCAGTCAGTACGAAATATTGACGTTTGCCCCGGGCGGCGCACATTCGGTCGAGGATCTTCGGGCCGCTCGCGCCGCCAACACCGCCCTGCTCCAACGAGGCGTCCGCAGTCGCACGGTCTACCTCGACAGCGTGCGCAACGATCCGCCGACCCTGGAACACGTCAACTGGTTGATCAGTCGCGGAGCGCAGGCGCGGACCACCGTCGCACTGCCGACCAGGCTGATCATCGTTGACCGCAACCAGGCGCTTCTGCCGATCGACACCGCGGATACCAAGCTTGGTGCGGTGCTCATCTGGAACAAGGGAGCGCTGGCCGCGCTGTGCGCGTTGTTCGATGCCATCTGGGCCGAGGCCACGCCGCTCGGCACGAAGCAGGCACTCGACGGGCAGCGTCTCCCCCGCCAGGAGGCGGAGGTCCTGCGGCTGCTGGCCACGGGTCTCACCGATGTAGCGATCGCGAACCGGCTCGGTGTCTCACCGCGTACCGCCCGACGTATCGCCGCCGAACTGATGGAACGGCTCGAAGCCCGCAGCCGGTTCGAGGCGGGTGTACGTGCCGTGCAGAACGGCTGGCTGCCGCAGGAGCGTTGAGCGCTTCCGGGAGCACCACCAGCCGCTGCGACCAGGAAACCGGACGATGCCGCACGCACGGGACAGGTAACGTGACCCGAATAGGTCATGGACGCTTGCGTCCAGCCGCATCCTCTTCCCAGCTCGACGGTGATTGCGCAGAGTGAATCTGACAGCGGCTCGCGAAAGCGAGTGAAGCGGCCGAGATTCCCCTAGCAGTCCGCAGCCCCCCAGCATGCGGGAGAGGAGACGTGAATGTTCATCGTGGGTATCACCCGAGCGCTCATTCCCGCTAACGAGGCCACCAGAGGCGATCTCATTTGGGGCAAATGACGCCACATGTCGAAAAACCGTGAAGAGACCATGTTCGTTCACGTCGAATTCAGAACAGATCTGCGGCGGCGGTCCTTCAAACGCTTAGCAGCGTCGTTTCCGGATATCCGATCCGTGATGCTCGATCCGCTAGATCTTCCCGACCGGGAGTACCGAGAGGTTGCTCTGTCGGAGCAGGCTGACCGGTGGCTGTCCCACAACTCAACGCCGGCAAGACGTATCCTAGTTGCGGCATACTGCACAGGTGCCGCCTTTGGGCTTACATTGGCGACCACCATCCAGGCGCGAACAGACTCGGAGGTCGTCGCGCTAGTCGTCGACCCAGCGTTCGTAACTCGCCCTGATGTCGACGCGTCCGTTGCCGAGATGCTGAACGTATTCGGCTATCATGGCCGGCTTCCATCGGACTTCGGCTCGACCTTGGCCATGTTCAATACCGCCGAGCGGGCCTTGGTCGAGTCATTGCCAAATGATGAGCCTACCGCGTTTCGTGAGCTCGTGAAGCAGTATTCGAGGTGGACATCCTACCTATGGGCATGTGTAGGCGCCAAACCCGCGTACGTCGACTTTCCGGTTCACGTGCTCAGCGATGATACCGAGCCGGCCGACCTGACCGGCCCCGCAATCCATTACCACGCGCTGCCGGTAGGGGAAATCCCGAGGATCGTGGGTGCGGTTCTGGGTCTTACTACCGAAGGGCGGGAGCCGACTAACTAGCCGCACTCGGCTGCAGACCCTGGAGGACTTGTGGCTCGTCAAGCAACAACCTGCCTGGCTGTATACGGCCGAGGCGCAATAAACCCCGACGTCGGATTCCTCTGCTTTGACGATCTGGGCGTGCTACGGGGCGACGGCGCGTTCGAAGTCATGCGGATCCATCAGGGCGAGATTTTCTTCTTGGCTCGACACTTGGTTCGCCTCGCCCATTCGGCAGCGCGGTTGGAACTGACCCTGCCCGACCTGACGCGTCTTCGTAACTTCATCCTGGAAACCGCCGCAGCGTGGCCGTCCGACACGGAGGGAATGCTCCGTCTCGTCTGCTCCCGAGGCCGTGCCGGAACGGACATCGCGACCGTCTACTGCGCCGTAACGGAGCTCGGACCGGAGACAGCGAGATTCCGCCGAGACGGCGTTCGCCTTTGCACCGGCGCCAGCGGATTTTCGGCCGAGGCCAGGGCATCGGCCCCTTGGCTCCTCGGTGGCGTGAAGTCCCTCTCGTATGCCGTGCACATGGCTGGTGCACGATGGGCCGCCCGCAACGGCGCGGACGACCTGTTGTGGACCACGACAGCGGGTCAAATTCTGGAGACCACGGGGTTCAGCATCGTCTGGATCGACGGCCGCCGCCTGTGTACCGTCCCGGCGGACACCGGCGTCGTGGCCGGCACGACGGCGGGGGCGCTGCTCGCGAAGGCGGGCGAGCTGGGCCTCGCGCCAGCCGAGCGCATGGTGACGGTGAACGACCTGACGAAATCGGACGGAGTCTGGGCGACCGGATCTCTGAGCGGTGTGGTTGCCGTCCGGAGCATCGATCGCAGAACGATGCCGGATTCGCCCCTGATCGGACAGGCAAGAAGCCTTCTCGGTTATCCGGCCGAATAAAGGGAAACGCCGGTAATGAAAACCTTCCTTCCTGCCGATCGTACCGAATGGCGGCTGTCGATCGGCAGCGCGGTGGATTCGGTCGGCTACGGACTGTTCATAGCTGGCGGCCTCATCTACTTCACGTCCGCCCTCGGGCTCACCCCGGCCCAGGTCGGCGCAGGGCTCTCGATATCTGCACTACTCGGATTTGCCGTAGCCGTCCCTGCGGGAATCCTCGCCGACGCGTGGGGCCCGCGACGGATCGCCATTCTCATGGCGTTGGCGCAGGCGGCAACGATGGCGTCGTTCCTGTTCGTCCGATCCTATGGGATGTTCCTCGTGGTGGCGTCCTTGTTCGCCTGTGCCGAGCGGGGCGGAATCACCGTACGGCGGGCCCTGATCGGAGCACTTATCATCGACAGGTCCCGGGTGCGGGTGCAGGCATATCTGCGGAGCGTCTTCAATGTCGGAATCTCGGTAGGCACCCTGGCGGCCGCTGCAGTGCTGCAGGCGAGGCGCCCGGAATTGTACGAGGTGCTGATTGTCGCCAACGCATTATCCTTCATTGGCCTTGCGGTGGCGAATTTGACGCTGCCGCAGACGCCAGCGGGCCGCCCGAGGAAGTCGGGCCCGAGGCGCGCGGCCATACAGAACGGAAAATATGTACAGCTCGGATTGCTGTCCGGCCTGCTCGGCCTCCATGTGAGCATTCTGGATATCGGTCTACCGCTATGGATCACCCTGCATACGGCCGCGCCGCCGTTCCTTATCGCATTGGTATTCCTCGTCAACACGGCGATCGCGATCGCGTTGCAGGTCCGACTCAGCCGCAGCTCCGGTTCAGTGCCGGGCGCGGCTCGCTCCCTGGGCCGCTCCTCGGCCTGCGGCGCGGTGGCCTGCCTCGTTCTCGCGCCGACCGGCTGGCTTCCCTGGTTTCCCGCAGCGGTCACCATCCTCGCCGCTGTCATGGTCCTCAGCATTGGTGATCTGTTGCAGGCGGCGGGCAGCTGGGGGCTGTCCTTCGGGTTGGCCGGGGGTGAGCAGCAGGGCGAGCATCTGGGAACCTTCTCGCTAGGTGAGGCGCTGCGGGACACTATCGGACCCATCTTGATCACCTCGCTTGTGGTTGGCTCAGGTGCCGCCGGATGGGCCGCCTTATCCGTCTTGTTCCTTCTGCTCGGTGCGCTCGTCGCGCCATTAGCCGCACGGGCCTCCGTAGCTTGCGAAATTGACCCCGCGCCGGCCCCGCTCAGGACACCGGCACATTAGATGTCTCATTTCTTTTCTGATTCGAAGGGATGTGTCGAACGTGCAGCTGATCGACATAACTCATGGCTTTTATGAGGGCATGCCGTCCTATCCGGCATCCTGGTACCCGAAATTCTCTCTTGATCGGGTGATGACTCCGGAAAGCGATCCGGCCGGTACGAGCCGCTTGTTCTCGCAGCTTCACCTGTTTCCTCACAATGGCACCCACATCGAAACCGGAAGGCATTTTTTCCCAAGCGGCCGAACTATCGACGAGGTGCCGCTCGAGGTCCTCTTCGGGCGCGCTTGTGTCGCCGACCTGTCGCATAAGCAGGAGCTTGACCCGATCGCTGCGGACGATCTCGACAAGGCCGTCGGCGAGTTCTGGGTACCGGGGGATCGGCTGCTTATCAGAACCGATTACCTGCACACGCACTGGGGGCGGGAGGACTATTGGGACCGCCCTCCGTACCTCACCAGCTCTGCTGCGGACTGGGCCGTCGAAAACGGTGCAGTTCTGGTCGGGCTGGACTGCCTCACCGAACGTCCTGGTGACCTTGAATCTCCCGTCCACCGGACGTTGCTGGCCGCGGACATACCGATTCTCGAGTACATCACCGACCTACATCTCGTTGGTGCTTCGGTGGTGACCCTCCTGGCGATGCCGATCAAGGTAGCAGACGCCGAGGCCGCGCCCGCGCGAGCGGTAGTCATGGTGGACGAGACCCCGCGACCGCAGGTCGAACGGTGAGGGTGAGGGTTTCATGCCTACTCCGACCGCGTCGCTGAGAGAGGTCGAGGAACAGATCACCGCCATCTGTCGCGAGATCCTCGATCGCCCAGATCTCTCTCAGGATGCCGACTTTTTCCGGTCTGGAGGCGACTCTTTGGCGGCAATGCGTCTTATCGGTAGGTTGCATCGATGCTACGGCGTGCAACTGGCGATGGCTGACCTACTTGATGCCCCAACAGTTGCCGGGATGACGCAACTCGTCCGGTCGATCCGGCCGCCGCAAACCGCGGCCGACGTTGAGCTCTCCGCAACTGCCTCCACATCAACGTCAGTGTTGCCGCTGTCGCCGGATCAGGCTCGCCGTCTCAATATCGAAGACCAGCGGAGTGCCTTGAGTCAGCCTCCTCAGGGGCACAACGTCGCAGTGGGACTGGTTGTTCGTGGCGAGTTGGACCTGGCGGTCCTCGATCGCTCGTTGACGACGGTTGCTCGACATCATGAAGCCCTGCGTGTCCAGTTCCTGAAGAAGGACGATGGGACTTGGACGCAACGGATAGCAGCGCCGCGAGACGTTGCGACCGAGATGATGAACTCGCCTGCGGCCCACGTGGGCATACCCAGCCTGTTACCCGAAGTTCGCCGAGCAGCCCTCCGGCCACTCGCCCTGGCCGACGGGCTTCTTATGCGATCGCAATGCTGGCAAGTCGACCACCATACCTCGATAGTTCTACTCCTGTTCGATCACACAGTCGTCGACGGCGTTTCCGTCGGCATTCTTCTCAATGACTTGGGCGCGCTCTACGGCAATGGCGGTAAGCCGGTCGACACCTGCTCTGACAACGAGTCGGGTCACTATCGCCGGTACCTTCAAGAAGAGCAATCATGGCTCACTTCCGACACGGCCGGCGCGGTCACCAGCTACTGGGCGAAAGAACTGCGTGGAAATTCGCCCTTCTGGCCCGCCACTCTAGAGTGGTCACGGCCTGAGAATGTGGCGTCGACACACTCCGGCGCCATTCACCTGAGCTTTGCGGACGACCTTACGGGCAGGCTAGACGAAGTCGTCACCGGATCGACTCTGACTCGGGCCAATGTGATGCTCGCGATGACTATGTTGGCTCTCGCACGACACGGCCGCGAGCAGAGGGTCGGTGTAATTGTCCCATTCGCTAATCGGGAAATGCTCGAGGCGGACAGGCTGGTCGCGGACACCGCCAACTGTGTTCCGGTCGCCGTGACCGTTCCAGCGTGCGGCACCCTACGACGATTTGCCGGAGAAGTGAGCAGGGTGGCGTATCGGGCACTCGCGTACCAACGGATGTCCGCTTCAGAGATTGCGCGTCGGCTGTGTCCACCGGATTTCGCAGGCCTGCCGCGTCGACCCTACGTTCTGTTCAACTTCATGCAGGGCGACGCGACCGACGAACTGAAGCCGCTGAATTTGTCCGGCCTCAGCGTCGAGTCGCTCGCCATCGGAACCGGCATAGCGAACGCGCCCTTGGCTATCCGCATTCAGGAGCATCAAGGCGGGCTTGACGTGGTTGTCACGTACGCACGAGAGATGCTTTCCGACGATGTGGCGCTCGCCGTGGTCGGTATCCTCACGGAAATTGTGGAAGGCTTCATCGCCTGTCCTGACGTCCGGCTCGAGGACCTTCCTTGTTGACCGACCCTACTCTCCCCCGGAGCGTGTGCGATGTATCTCCCACCTGTTGTTCGAGAGATTACGCGCGTCGCCGCGGAGCATCCCGACGCAATAGCGGTGACCGACGGGGTGAGGTCGGTGTCGTATGCCGAGTTACTGCAGCTCGCGCGTCAGGTTACGGCTACCCTCGTTGAGGGGGGCGTCGGCGAGGCGCAGGTAGCGGCATTTCCCGGTGTGCGGAGCATCGGCTCCATTGTGACCATGATGGGTATCCTCGGGGCTGGCGCTGGATATATTGCCGTGGACGCCAATTCGTCCGAACGAAGCAAAATGATTTTCGGCGAGGTAGGCGTCTCAGCCATAGCGACCGGCTTGTCCACAGCAGGGTCCGCCGAGGGATGGGAATTCGTTCCGGGCCGCGGAAAGCGCTGGGGCGAGGCTCGCGCGCACCCAGCCTACGCCATTTTCACCTCCGGTTCGACCGGTAAGCCCAAGGGGATACTCGTATCGCACGATTCGCTCGCCTGGCATGCGCGCGCGATACGCATCGCATACGAGCTCGAGCCCGGTGACAGGGTATTGCACTGCAGCTCGCTGCTGTTCGACGTCGCGATAGAGGAGATCTGGCCGACGCTGGCGGCTGGCGCGACCGTCGTGGTTCTGCCCGAGCCTTTGGGTAACCTCTCCTACGATCGCGCTACCGCCCTGCTCAGTGACCTTGGCATTTCGGTCTGCAACATCCCGAGTTCATACTTCGCCGGATGGGTCGAGCACCTCCGAACGTCGCCCTTGCCGTCCTCATTGCGTCTCGTGGTGGTCGGTAGCGAGCCCTTGCCTGGTTCAGCGGCTCGGGCGTGGCTCGGCCTGGAGCAATCGGCGGGGCGGCGACTGGTGAACGCATACGGCCTCTCCGAGGCCACTGTCACGTCGCTAATCTATGAGGTGCAGGCAGATGGCGGTGAGGACGCCTGCGTCCCGGTCGGCCGCCCGCTCCCGGGTATCGACGTGCTGATTGTGGACAAGTCAGGCAATCCAGTGTCGAAAGGCGTGACTGGGGAACTCTGGCTCGCCGGCGAGGGACTCTCGATGGGCTATACCGACGCTATCGCCGATGGCGGGAAGTTCGTGACAAGACGTGACTCTGGCTCTCCGCGACGGTGGTTGCGAACCGGTGACCTGGCGCGGTGGGACGGTGCTGAGATATCGGTCTGCGGCCGCACAGATGATCAGGTGAAAATTGCTGGCCATCGGATCGAGCCGGCCGAGCTTCTTGCAGCTTTGCTGAACCTAGAACAGGTGCGCGACGCCCGGATACTGCACCTCGACGGTGAACTGGTGGCGTTCCTTGTCGGGCGCCAGCAGTCGTATCAAGACGTGCTGGGCTCGCTTGCGAGGGTTCTTCCGTCGTATATGTTCCCGACCACGATCAAGTGGCTTGCCGAATATCCGACCACTTCCGGCGGGAAGGTCGACCTGGCGGCGCTTGGTGCGATTTATTACGAGGTTGCGGCTAGGCGCGACTTGACAGTGGATGGATTGGCTGAGGTATGGACGTCGGTGCTCGAAGTGCCCGACGTAAAATTTTCGGACGATTTCTTCGACCTCGGGGGAAACTCGCTCGCGGCTGCTCGGGTCATCTCTGCTCTTCGCCGGAGGTGGGATGCCCAGTGTACTCTGGCGGACGTTTTTTCGTCCCCGCGACTGGAAGATTTCGTCGAGCTGCTGGTATCGCGTGGACAAATGGTTGGTGACTCGACCGGGCTGCGGGAAGTGGAGAAGGTTCCGTAGAGGCGCCAGCGCCGGCAAGAGTTCGGTGGACAATGGATTCGGACGGCCGCAGGTCCATAAAAATCGCGGAGGAACACCGCCGAGCGCCGTGACCCGGTCAGCCCGACCGGGACGAGCGTCAGACCCGCGGTGGAGCTGGGGTGGCGACGGTCTGGCCTGGTACCCGAGCGTCACCGGCTCGCCCTGGGCCGAGTAGCCACGTACGGTCGCCCGGCGGAACCCCGGTGCGGGGTTCCGCCGGACGTCCTCGGTTCGTGTCGTGGGTGTACGCCACGTCGGCGACGCGCCGTACGCCCCGCCGCCGCGTCAGCCGGTCGCGCAGCTGGCCGTGGGCGTGGTGTTGTTGCCGTTCTTGTAGAGCGTGATGCCGAAGTTGTTGCCGTTGCCGTTCGGCCGCGCCGTCAGGGTGCCGCTGGTACCGCTGACCGAGGCGTTCCAGCTGTTCTGCAGGCTCTGGCTGCCGTTCGTACGGATGGTGACGACCCAGTTGCTGGCGCCGCTGACCGAGAAGTTCACGTTGAACCGGTCGCTCCACTCGTCGGCACGGCTGACGCTGACCGTGCAGCCGCCGCCACCGCCGGGCGGCGGGGTGGTCGAGCCGCCGCCGGAGCTACCGATCGTGATGTTGGAGTTGCCGCTGCTCTGGTAACCCTCGGTGGCCAGGATCTGGTAGTAGTGGTTGCCCAGGTTCATCCCGTACCGGGCCCACGCGTCGAAGTGGTTGCCCGTGGTGATGGTGCCGCCCACGCGCTTCGACTGCCGGACGCTCCAGTACTGGTAGAAGGTCTGGGTGCCGTCGATGGAGGGCGCGTTGACCCGCTGCGTCCGGTAGATGTCGTACGTGCCGCCGTCACTGCTGACGGTGCCCATGTAGCCTTGCCCGCCCGGGGGTCGGTAGTTGCCCCAGCTGTCGACGATGTAGTACTCGATGAGCGGGCTCCGCGTCCAGCCGTAGAGGGTCAGGTACGCGTTGCCGGACGGGTTGAAGCTGCCCGAGTAGGTCACCGTCCGCCGGGTGCCGGGGTTCCAGCCCTTACCGGCGACGAAGTTGTTGATGTTGCTCCACTGGGTGCTGTACTGGCCGCCGTTACCCATCTCCATGGTCACGTTGCCACTGTCTTTCCAGAAGGAATAGAAGTAGCCGTTGTGGGTCCCGGTCGAGTTCGACGTCACGGTCTGGGCCTGCGCGGGGCTGGCCAGGATTACGGTGGTTCCGGCCGAGATCAGTGCCACGGCGCAGGCACCGCCGATGATCATCCTGAGGCGCCCGCGCCGGCGGGCCCTCGGCGGGACGGGTGCGTCGTTCATGTACGTGCCTTCCTCCTCGTGACGGCTGGCGGGAGGCCAGCGGGCGCGGGCGACCCGGCGGGGCTGCCGGTGGCCGGGCGACGGCTGGACGTCGTACCGCGCGGTGGTGGTTGCCCGACCGCCGCGCACGGCGGCCGGAGGAGCAGGTGGCGGTGGGCGCCTCGACGAAGATTGAGGTCCGTCGATGGCGACAGTATTGGCACCGGGTCGTCCACTTGTCAACAACTATCGGAAAGGTTGTGGAAACCTCGTCCCGGCAGCGGCCTCCCGGCCGCGAGGCATCGGGCCTGACCAGTAGTCGTCTCCGGGCGGCAGGGGGCCGGGGCCGACCCGTCGCGGCTCCGGCCGGAGGGTCGGGATCGGGGTCGAGTCGGCCGAAAGTTCCGGAGGTCTTCCGGACCGTGCCGTGGTCACCCGGGGACGACCGGAGGCGCCGCCGGCGAGAACCGCGGGTCTCAGGTCACCAGGGGTCTCAGGTCACCAGCGGCTTTTCAGGTCACCAGGCCCCGGCGGTACGCGTAGACCACCGCCTGTACGCGGTCGCGCAGGTCGAGCTTCGTGAGGATGCGGGACACGTACGTCTTGACGGTCTCGTGGCTGATCACCAGCGTCGCGGCTATCTCGCTGTTGGAGAGGCCGTTGGCGATGAGGCGCAGCACCTCAAGCTCGCGCGGGGTCAGCCCGCTGTCGCCCGGCGTGCGGTCGGCCGGACGGATCCGCGCCGCGTACCGGCCGACGAGCTGCCGCGTCACCTCGGGCGCCAGCAACGCGGCGCCGCTCGCGACCGTGCGGATGCCGTGCAGCAGCTGCGCCGGCGGGGCGTCCTTGAGCAGGAACCCGCTCGCCCCCGCCCGCAGCGCCTCGTACACGTACTCGTCCAGGTTGAACGTCGTCACCACGAGCACCTTGACCGGGTGGGCCACGCCGGCGCCGGCCAGCAGGCGGGTCGCCTCGATGCCGTCGAGCACCGGCATCCGTACGTCCATCACCACCACGTCCGGACGCAGCCGGCCGGCGAGGTCGACCGCCCCGCGCCCGTCCCAGCACTCGCCCACCACCTCCAGGTCGGGTTGGGCGTCGATGATCGTCGCGAAGCCGGTACGGATCAGCGCCTGGTCGTCGCAGACCAGGACCCGGATGGGCGCGGTCACGACGGGCTTCCGGCCGGGATGCGGGCCCGTACGACGAAGCCGCCGTCCGCCTGCGGGTCCGCGCTGAACTCGCCGCCCAGGACCCCGACCCGTTCGCGGAGCCCGGCGAGACCCCGCCCGCTCCCGCCCGGAGACCCGGCGCGCGAGCCGGAGCCGTCGGTACCGACCTCCACGGTGATCTCCCTTTCGCCATGGTGCACGCGCACCACGGTCCGGCTGCCGTGCGCGTACTTGAGGGCGTTGGTCAGGGCCTCCTGCACGACCCGGTAGGCCGCGAGTTCCGCGCTGCCGGTCGACTCCGCCGGCCGGCCCTCCTCGGTGAACTCCACCGGCTGCCCGGCCCGGCGCGTCTGCTCCACGAGCGTGCGCAGTTCGCCGGCCGACGGCGTCCTCGCCTCGGTGCCGTGGTCGGGGTTGAGCAGGTCGAGCAGGTGTCGCAGGTCGGTGATGGCGCGCCGGCCTGTGTCGGTGACCGCGCTCAGCGCCTCGTCGAGGCGATCGGGTACGGCGGTCAGGTACCGCGCCGCCTCGGCCTGCACCACCATCGCCGTGACGTGGTGGGTCACCACGTCGTGGAGTTCCCGGGCGATCCGGGTGCGCTCGGCGGTACGGGTCGCCTCGGCGACGTGGCGGCGGCGTTCGGCCTCGGCGGCCCGGGTGGAGCGCAGCCAGGAGCCGATCCCCCAGGCGAGGGCCAGCGCCAGGTAGAACGTCACGTAGCCCTCGACCCGCTCGGTCGCGCCGAGCCGGTCGAGCGCGACCGCCAGCGGCACGTACGCCACCGAGAGGAGGACCGCGGCGGTGCGCCGGTGGCGCTCCAGATGGGCGCCCGCGCTCACCAGCGCGATGGGCAGCGCGGTGCCCGCGAACGCGTGGTAGCTGCGGAGCTGGTCGAGGGCGAAGCCGAGCGACACCAGGGCCAGACAGACGGCCGGCCACCGCCGGCGTACCGCGAGGGGAAGGCATTCGAGGGCGACCGCCGCGACGGCCAGCGCGTCGTACGGGCGGGCCGGCCGGTCGCCGACCTCGGTCCCGAGGCCGTGCAGCGCCGGCAGGAGCGACCCGACGACGAGCAGCAGCGCGAGCGGGAGATCCCGGACCGTGACGTCGTACCGACGCCACCGGTCCGGGACCCACCGAACGCCGATCACCGGGAGAGCGTAGCGGTCGCGGCGCCCGCCGGGGTGCGCCGACGACGGGGCACCAGGTGGCCGCGGCGGCGGGCCAGCGCCATGAAGACGAGCGTCAGCACCACGCCGGCCAGCACCGAGTACGCGCTCGCCTCCGGCCCGAACTCGCCGCCCGTGAGCAGGGCCGGACCCGACAGCACGCCGTCCAGCAGCCCGTCCCCGCTCTTGCCCGAGACCTCGGTACCGAAGATGCCGGCCTCGGCGAAGTTCCAGCCGAAGTGCAGGCCGATCGGTAGCCAGAGGGTCCGGGTGGCGGCGTACGCGGCGGCGAGCATGCCGCCGGCCTCGACCGCGATGGCGATCGCGCCCCAGAGGCTGGCGTGCGGATTCAACAGGTGCGACAGGCCGAAGAGCAGGCCGGTCAGGGCCAGCGCCAGCCACGTACCCAGGCGCTCCTCGACGATCCGGAACAGGATGCCGCGGAAGATCAGTTCCTCCGTCACGGCGGCGGCGGCCGTGAAGCCGAAGAACCCGAGCGCGCCCAGCGCCGAGCCCCAGCCGGTCACCCGGTAGCCGCCGAGGAACGCGATGTTCACGATGACCGCCGCGAACATCCCGGCGCCGATCAGCAGCCCGCGACCGACGGCCGCGCCGGCGCCGGCACGGGCCACCTCCACCGGCGCGCGGCGCTCGGTCCGGCGCACCACCCAGCCGTACGTGACCAGCGCGAGCACCGCCGTCGCGACCCCGAGTACCAGGGTGAGCGGCGCGTTCCCCGACACCGCGCCGACGGCCAGACTGCCGGCGAAAGCGACCGCCGCGACGGCCCCGAGCTGCTTCAACAGTCGCATGACGACTCCTTGGCGAGATCCCCGCGGCCGGAGCGCCGCGGCTGCGTCGAACGCTATGGATCCGCCGGGCCGGAATCGTCACCCCACCGTGGACAGTCGCGGGTAGCTCGCTCGGGGGACAGCAGCGAGCGCCCCGACCGCCCGGGCGCCCCGACTGCCCCGGGCGCAGCGAATGCCCCGGGCACGGCGACCGCCTCGGGCGCGGGGCGTCCGACTCCGGTGGGATCGGAAGCTCCGCGGCCCGGGGCGCGGTCAGCTGCCGGTCTCGGCGTGCGGCGTGGTGACCGGCTTCGACTCCGGCGAGCCGTGCTGGCGGAGGAAGACGCTGAGCACGATCAGCGCGCCGACGGCGAGGAACTCGCTCTGCCAGTTCTGCATCGACTGGAACCAGAAGTCGCTGGTACCGAGGAAGTGCCAGGCGGAGATCGGCGGCGCTCCGGTCTCCAGCGACTGCTGCTCGTTGTACTCGGCGGTGCCGCCGAGCAGGTGCAGCACGAAGGAGGCCCCGAAGAGCAGGAACAGCGCGATGGAGAGGCTGTTGCGGTACAGCACCGCCGCCAGGCCGCCGGCGCGTACGGGCCGGGGCGAGTCGGGTCCGGCCGCCCGGGGATCGTCGTCCGGCCGGTCGCTGTCCGGCTCGGGCTTGGACTCGGCCGATCCCCGCTGCACCAGGTACACCGTGAGCAGGACGTACGCGCCCATCTGGAGGAACTCCGACTCCCAGTTCTCGAACGTCGCCTCCACGAAGTGACCGGTGCCGAGGTAGTGGAGATAGCTCTCGGATGCCCGGCCCGCCTGGGTCAGCTCCTCGTTGTGGGTCTGCCAGCCGAAGAGGCTCTGCAGCACGAGGAAGAGCAGGAACGCGCCGAACATCGCCACGGCGAGGCCGTGGTCGCGCAGCCAACGGCGTACCGGGGTCGAGTGCGGCCGGGAGTCCTCCGGCTGCTTCGTGGCGGCCGGTCTCCCCTCGACGATCTGCTGGCCCATACCAGGATCTCCTTCCCCCGGTCGTGCCTCCCCAGGCGGGGAATCACCCCTGGCGTTGAACTTCCCTGGCGGGAGTCGCGGAAAACCTGGTCACGACGGTGCCAACCCTCCCGTAGCGCACCCCGTCGGCCGAGCAGCCCTCATCCCGCGAGCCGACGAAGTCAGAGAGCATCCCCGTGGCGATGGTCCAGCGGCGCCGCGCGGTGTCGGGATCAAGCGCGTACCCGGCGCTGCCACGGGGCCGGCTGTGGAATCCGCCGCCACCACCACCGGTCGGGCTCCGGCGGCACGGACGCCGTACCCAGTTCCGCCGCCAACTCGGCGCCGCCGTCGTCCTCCGTGAGCGCCACGAACCGCCGGTCGACGTCGTCCAACGACGTGGCGAACCGCGCCCGGAGTGGCTCGGGCAACGCCCGACCCAGCCCGGCCAGTTCGTCACGGAGTTCGAGGTCCTCCCGGTAGTGGACGGCCGGGTACCACCCGTCCGGCGGCCAGCCGTCCGCCAGCCGAGCCGCCATGCCCTCCCAGGCGCCGAGCCGGGTGCAGGCGCGCCACGCGGTTTTGCTGAGGTAGATGTCCAGCTGCCAGTGCAGGTGGCCGGCGATCGGCGCGACCGTGCAGCTGACCGGGGCGGACCAGTTGCGGTCGTCCCGCGACAGGGGTCGGTCGCGGTTCCGACCGCTCCGGCTAGTCCGTCGGATTCCGGTCCTGGCCCGAGCCGCGTACCCACAGGCGGACTCCCAGCAGGAGGCACGCCGCGCCGACGACCGCCACCGCGCTCTTGAGCGCCCACGGCGCGTCCTCGACGAACGGGAAGGCATTGCCGGCGGCGAGGGCGGCGAGCGCGACCAGCAACAGCAGGACGGCCAGGATGCGATCCCGAGACATTGCGACACCGTACCCGGTGAGATCACTGTCTTGATCGATGTCGGGGGCGGAAACTGTTACAGAACGCGGACATTCCTGGGATGGGCCCCGGACGTACCGGGTCGAGCCTGGTCCACGTGCACCCCGGACCGTCGTACTCGCCGATCGCCCCGTGGCCGGGCTCCGGCCGGCCCGCGGCGTGGCCGCTGCCACCCGTTCGCGACACCCATCCGAGCCGGCCGCTGCTCGTGGCGGCCGGCTGCTACCTGCTCGCCCTGGGGCTGACGTCCGGCGTGTTCCTCTGGACACGCGCCGGTCAATGGCTGGACGGCCTGCTGCTACCGCGCGCCGAGCGGGGCGGCGGGTACGAGCAGCGGACCGTCCTGGTCGGTCCGGCCAGGGCGGTGCTGGACGTCTTCGGCAGCCCGACGGTGCTGGCCGCCCTGCTCGGCTCGGTGCTGCTGGTGGGCCTGCTCGGCCGGCGGCTGGTGGCGGGGGTGGTCGGCGTCGGCATGGTCCTCGGGGCGGTGGCCGTGGCCGGCGTGGCCAAGTCGGTGCTGCTCCGCCCGGACTACCAGATCGAGAGCTCGACCACCCACAACAGCTTCCCCAGCGGCCACGTCACGGCCGCGACCGCGCTGCTGATGGCGTTCCTGCTGGTCCTGCCGGGGTGGGCCCGGCCGTGGCTCGCCGTGCCGGGCGCGGCGGCGGTCTCGGTGGTCGCCTCGGCCACCATGATCGCGGGTTGGCACCGGTTCAGCGACACGCTCGGCGGGGTCCTGCTGGGCGCGGTGCTCTGCTGCCTGGCGGCGGCCGCCCTGGCGGCGCGACGTGGCGACGCCGGTCCCGGCGACGCCGACGAAACGCGCGCCGGACCGAGGCGGGCTGCCCTGATCGGGGCGGTGCTGGGCCTGGTCGTGCTGGTTTGGGCGCTTCTGGCGGTCGTACCCCGGCTGGCCGCGTCGGTCGAGCCCGGTCCGCTCGCCGCCATCGTCGCGACCACCGTCCTGACGACGGTGACGGTGGTCGCGGTGCTGTTCCCGCTGCGTACGACGGACTTCCGCGACCGGACGAACCGTCGGAACTTCCGCGACCCGACGAACCGCCCAGAACGGCCGGGTCCGGGCCGGAACGTCGAGAACCGGTACGGCGCGGCGCGAGTCGAGGCGGGGTCGGCACCGTGGAACTAGCGAAATGGCGAAGTCGGCCTATGCTGCGATACTTGGCGACATGTCCCGGGTCCTGCTGATCGAAGACCACCAGACGGTGCGCGACGGTCTACAGCTGGCGTTGACCCGGCAGGGGCACACCGTGGACGCCGTGGCAACCGGCGAACAGGGGCTGGACCGGCTGCGGGCCGGCGCGTCCGACGTCGTGATCCTCGATCTCATGCTGCCCGGGATGGACGGGTTCGAGGTCTGCCGGCGGATCCGGGCGCTCGGTGACCTGCCGATCATCATGCTCACCGCCCGCAACGACGACATGGACGTGGTGGCGGGCCTGGAGGCGGGCGCCGACGACTACGTGGTCAAACCCGTACAGGCCCGGGTGCTGGAGGCGCGGATCCGCGCGGTGCTGCGGCGGGCCGCCGCCGAGTCACGCCGCGGCGGCGGCGAGCAGGGCCCGGAACAGTACGGCAACCTGACCATCGACCGGGCCGCGCTGGTGGTCGGCAAGGACGGCGTGCCGGTCAGCCTCGCCCCGACCGAACTGCGCCTGCTGCTCGAACTGTCGCGCACGCCCGGCCGGGTGCTCAGTCGCCAACAACTGCTGGAGGCGGTCTGGGAGCACGGCTACCTCGGCGACTCGCGGCTGGTGGACGCCTGCGTACAGCGGCTGCGGGCGAAGATCGAGGACGACTCGTCGGCCCCGGTCTTCGTACAGACGGTGCGCGGGTTCGGGTACCGGTTCGGGCCGCTGTGAACCCCTGGCGACGGTCCGGCCTGCGCGCCGCCGGGCTCCGGGTCCGGCTGCTCCTGGCCTTCGCGCTGCTCGGGCTGGTCACCACGGCGGTGGTCGCCGGCGGAAGCTACCTCCAGGCGCGCCGGGTCATCCTGCAGCAGGCGCAGGACGCCGCGGTGGTCTCGCTGACCGACCAGCTCACGAAGTTCTACCCGATCCGCCAGCTCCCACCGCAGCAGGAGGACCTCGACCGGATGGCCCAGCTCCTCTCCGACCGGGACGGGTACGCGATCGTCATCTACCACGACATGCGGGCGCAGGGCAGCCAGACGGCCGACCTGCTCACCCCGGAACTGCGGCGGGACGTACGGGACGGCGACCGCGTCGTCTGGCAACGGGTCTCGGTGCGCGGGGCACCCGCCCTGGTCATCGGCGCGCCGCTGATGCTGGAGCAGCCGGACGGTACGTCCGAGCCCTCCGGCGTGGAGGTCTACGCCGTACGCAGCCTGCTGTCCGAGCAGCGCAGCATCGACCAACTCGCCCTCTGGGCGTGGCTGACCGGCGGGCTCTGCCTGGTCTTCGCCGCCCTGCTGGCCTCGCTGGCGGCCAGCGGCGTGCTGCGACCCGTACGCGAGCTGGGCCGGGCCGCGCACCGCCTCGGCGAGGGCGACCTGACCACGCGGCTGGCGGTCCGGGGCTCGGACGAGCTGACCGAGGTGGCCCGGACCTTCAACCACACCGCCGAACTGTTGGAGCGGCAGGTCGGCGAGCTGCGCCGGATGGAAGCCGACGCCCGGCGCTTCGTGGCCGACGTGTCGCACGAACTGCGTACGCCGCTGGCGGCGATGACGGCGGTCACCGACGTCCTCGACGAGGAGGCGGACCGGTTGCCCGGGGACGCCGGCCGGGCCGCGCGGCTGGTCAGCGAGGAGACGCAGAAGCTCACCCGGCTGGTCGACGACCTGATCGAGGTGAGTAGGTTCGACTCGGGTACGGCGCGGCTCGCCCTCGACGAGGTCGACGTGGCCGCGGCGGTGACCGCGACGCTGCGGGCGCGCGGCTGGGCCGACCGGGTACGCGCCGAACTGCCGCCGGGGGTCATGGCCCGGCTGGACCCCCGCCGGTTGGACGTCGTCGTCGCCAACCTGGTCGGCAACGCCTTCCGGCACGGCGCTCCGCCGGTGTGGCTGCGGCTGCGCGCCGAACCCGACTGGATCACCGTCGAGGTCGGCGACCACGGACCCGGGCTGGACCCGGAGACGTTGCCGCACGTCTTCGACCGGTTCTTCAAGGCGGACACCGCGCGGACCCGGTCCGAGGGAAGCGGGCTCGGCCTCGCCATCGCCTGGGAGAACGCCCGCCTGCACCGGCACGCCGGGCACCAGGGCAGCCTCGTCGCCGGGAACGGTCCGAGCGGCGGGGCACTGTTCACGCTCCGCCTGCCGCGCGCGACCACCGACCCCGCGGAGGCCGCCGAGTCGGCCACGGCCGAGCGCGCGGGCGCCGCCGGTCCCGCGGCCGATCCGGCCACGGTCGGTCCTGCGGCCGCCGGCGATTCCGCGGCCGCCGGAGGCGTACGGTGACCGGGCGGAACGGAACGCGCGCCCGGCGGGCGGGTGCCACCCGGCTCGCGGCGCTGCTCGCCGCCGGGGCGCTGCTCGCCCTGCTCCTGACGGGCTGCGGGGTGCGGCCCAGCGCGGTCGTCACCGGCCGTCCCGCGCCGGACGGACCGGCCATGGGGATCCGCCTGTACCTGGTCTGGCACGGCCAGCTCGCACCGGTCACCCGCCCGGTCAAGCAGCACCTCTCCCGGGAGCAGGTGCTCAGGATGCTGGCGGCCGGGCCGGACGGGTACGAGCGGAGCCAGGGCCTCACCACCGAGGTGCCGCCCGACCTCGTACCGACCGCCCCGCCGTCGTCGAGGGCCGAGTCGATCGGCCTCACCGTGACCATGTCGGGCGCGGTGACCACCCTGTCGGCGATCGCCGCCGACCAGATCATCTGCACCGCGAGCGGCATGGCCGCCGAGGGCCAGAAGCCGGCTCCGGTCACCATCTCCGGACCCGACGGCTCCCGGCCGCCACGGCTCTGCCCCTACTGACCCACGGTGCGGTCACCGCGGTACGGGCCGGGGCGGAGGCGACCCCGGGACGGGCCGGCCAGCGCCCCGGAGATCAGGATGTCGAGCAGGGCGGGGAACTCGACGCCGGCCTGCTGCCAGATCCGGGGGTACTGCGACGTGTCGGTGAATCCCGGGAAGGTGTTGACCTCGTTCACGACCGGTTCGCCGAACTGGCCGGCGCCGGCAAGCCCCGGGCCGGCCGCGGCGGACTCCGGACCGGTCCCGGCGGACTCCGGACCGGTCCCGGCGGACTCCGGACCGGTCCCGGCGGACTCCGGACCGGGCTCGGCGGACTCCGGGCCGATGGTCGCAGCGGAGGGCTCGGCGTCGGGCAGGAAGAAGTCGACCCGGAGCAGGCCGCGGCAGTCGAGGGTGTGGAAGGCGCGTACCGCCCGGTCCTGGAGCAGCGCGGTGGTGGCGGGATCGAGCGGGGCGGGGATCTGGAAAACGGCGCCGCCGTCGTACTTCGCGTCGTAGTCGAAGAAGCCGGCGCCGGAGACGCTGATCTCCAGCGGCGGGCCGGCCGCCACCCGGCCGTCGGGGTACTGGAGGACGGCGACGTCGATTTCGCGTCCCCGTGCGGACCGCTCGACCAGGATCTTCGTGTCGAACTCCCGGGCCAGCCGCAGCGCGTCGGGCAGACGCGCCCAGTCGTCGACCCGGGTGACACCGAGGCTGGAGCCCGCCCGGGCCGGCTTGACGAAGACCGGCAGGCCGAGGCGTCGCCGGTCGGCCGGGGAGAGGTCGTCGCCGGGGCGCAGGGTGACCCCGGGGCTGACCCGCAGGCCCTCGGCGGCGAGGAGCTTCTTCGTGACCGCCTTGTCCATGCCGGCGGCGCTGGCGAAGACGCCGTTGCCGACGTACGGCACGCCGAGCCACTCCAGCAGCGACGCCACGGTGCCGTCCTCGCCGTACGGGCCGTGCAGGGCCGGGAAGACCACGTCCTGGGCGGCCAACACGCGCAGGGCCCGGACCAGCGACGCCGGCTCGCCGTCGACCCGCCATCCGCCGTCCCGGCCGACGAGGACCTCGGTCACCTCGTACCGCTCGCGGTCCAGTCCCGCGACGATGCTCGTCGCCGAACGGACGGACACCTCGTGTTCGCCGTTCTGCCCGCCGTACAGGACGGCCAGTTGGGTTTTCACCACGTCTCCACTTCCTCGTGCAGGTATCGCCGACCCACCCGGGCGCCGATGCCGGTCAAGATCTCGTTGGGATTGGTCCCCGCCCACCGGGCCCACTGGGCGACCGTCGGCCGGCTCCGGTCGTCCCGCTCGGGCCCGAACACCACGGCCGGGTCCCCGATCGCCACGGGCAGGTCGCCCGCGTCGACGACGCACTGGTCCATGGCGATGCGCCCGACGATCGGGCAACGCCGGCCGGCGAGCCACACCGCGGCGCGCCCCTCGGCCGCCCGGGGCAGACCGTCGGCGTAGCCGAGCGGCAGCAGGGCCAGCGTGGTCGGCTCGCGGGTCACGTACTCGGGGCCGTACGAGACACCGGTACCGGCCGGCACCCGCTTCACGTTCACCACGTCGGCGCGCAGCGTCATGGCCGCGCGCAGCCCGTACCGGCCCGGCCCGTCGCCGCCGAACGGGTCCACCCCGTAGAGCGCCAGCCCGATCCGGCACAGGTCGTAGCGGGTCCGAGGGGCGGAGAGCGCCGCCGCCGAGTTGGCCAGGTGCACCAGGTCGGGGCGCAGCCCCGCGGCCCGCGCGGTCGTCAGGGCCTCCTCGAAGACCGCCACCTGCCGCGCCAGGCGCGGGCTACCCGGTACGTCCGCGTCGGCGAGGTGGGACCAGACCCCGCGTACCCGTACCGCGCCCTCCAACTCGTACTTGCGGGCCCAGCCGGTCAGCTCGGGCCAGTCGTGCTCGCCGGCCCCATTGCGGGACAACCCGGTGTCGGCCTTGAGCTGCACCATCGCGGGTACGCCGAGCCGGCGGGCCGCCTCGGCGACGGCGTGCAGGTGGCTCGCGGTCGAGACGCCGAGGTCGGTGCCGGCCGTGATCAGCGCCCCGAAGTCGTCGTCGGGTCGGTGCAACCAGCTCAGCACCGGCGCGGTGATGCCCGCCGACCGCAGGGCCAGCGCCTCGGCCGTCGAGGTCACCCCGAGCCACCCGGCGCCGGCGCGCAGCGCGGCGCGCGCGACCGGTACCGCGCCGTGGCCGAACCCGTCCGCCTTCACGACCGCCATCAGCCCGGTACCGGCCACCGCCGCGATCGTCCGCACGTTCCCGGCGATCGCCGCGAGGTCGACCACCGCCTCGGCCAGCGCGCTCATCGCGCCGCCCCCAGCCGGTGCACTTCCGGGCGGTGCGGGTCCGGGCGGCGCGGGTCCGGGCGGTGCGGGTCCGGGCGGCTTCCGTCGCGGCGGCCCGCCGCCGGCCGGCGGCGCGCGGGGAGGTCGAACAGCCAGGACGCCCCCGCCGCCAGCAGGACCCGGTGGACGGCCAGGCTCAGGACCATGACGAGCCCGGTCGTCAGCACCGGGTAGCCGAGCACGACCAGCTCCTGCCCAACCCGGTCGAGCCCGGAGAGCGGCCCGACGACCAGCCGGTGCAGCAGGGCCAGTACCGGCATGTGGATGACGTAGACGGGCAGCGTGTTGCGGCCCAGCCGGGCGAGCGGCTCGGCGAGGGCGCGCCAGCGGCACAGCCGGGCGGCGGCCGTGATGCCGAAGGCGACCGCGACGACGGAGACCAGCGGCCACACGCCGAACCAGCTCTGCGCGCCGGCCGCCGCCATCGCGGCCAGGACGAGGGCGTACGCGCCGGCGGTGAGCACGAGCCGGCGTCGGGTGGCGGTGGCCGCCCACGCCTCGATCCGCGGTCGCAGGTGCAGGCCGGCGAGGAAGAAGATCAGGTTCTGGTAGCAGCCACCACGGTTGCCGGGGGTGTCGAGCAGGCCGGCGGCGGTGACGGCGGAGAGGACCGCGGCGGGCACGAGGACCACTGCCGGGGGCACCCGGCGCACCGCCTTGGCGAGGACGAAGTACAGCGCCAGGGCGTAGAGGTACCAGAGGTTGGAGGGGGTGACGGTGAGCTGCTCCAGCAGGCCGCGGAGGGACGTCGCGCGGTCGGTCGGGAAGCCCGGGGCCGCGGCGAGCAGCACGGTGTGGATCAGCAACCAGGTGGCGTACAGGTAGCCGAACCGGGCGATCCGGCCCCGCGCGACGGACCGCCAGGGACGCCGTACGGCGTTGGCCGCGAAGACGCCGGAGATGGTGAAGAACAACGGCATCCGCAACGGCAGGAGCTGCTCGCCCAGGATGCCCCACACGCCGGGCACCGGTACGCCGATGTGCCACTCGACCCGCAGGTAGTCCTTGACGACGACGTGCCAGCCGACGACCAGGATGATGCAGACGCCCTTCGCGACGTCGGCCCACTCGACCCGGCCCGATCCTCGGCCGGCGGCCCCGCCCCGCGTCCCGGCCGGCCGCCGCATCCCGGCCGACGGACGCGCCTCGGCCGACGGACGCGCCTCGGCCGACGGACGCGCATCGGCCGGGGGTTGCCACGGCGCGGGCCAGGCGGCCGGCGACGTTCGCTCTCGGATCACCCGTCCGAAGCTGTCACCCGCATATCCGTACCCGATGCGCGAAGTGTCACGAGCCGGTAATGGATGCCGGCGGGCGCCCGTACCCGGCTCCGGGCCCCGCCTCAGCCCAGGGTGACCTCTCCCGGCTCCCGGTCGGGTCGCAGCCCGCGCCAGGCGGAGTGGCGCAGCCGGCCGTCCGGCGTGATCGTGCGGTAGACCACCTCCCCCACCAGCACCGGTTCCACCCAGCGCGCGCCCCGTGCCTCGGCGGCGGGGACGGGGATCGCGAACGGCGAGGTCTCCCGCGCCAGCGGGCGGAAGCGCCGGTCCAGGTCGTGCAGCATCTCGTTGGTGAACCCGGTACCGACCCCGCCGACGTACGCCAGTCCACCGTCGGGCCGGTGGACGCCGAGCAGCAGGGAACCGACCGTACCGGCGCGGCGACCCTCGCCCGGCCGCCAGCCGCCGATGATCACCTCCGTGGTCTGGATCAGGGCGGTCTTGCGCCAGTCGGGCGAGCGCCGGCCGGGCTGGTACCGGGAGTCGACGCGCTTGGAGACCACTCCTTCGAGCCCCTGCTCCCGGGCGGCGCCCATGACGTCGCCGGGGTCGCGCTCGAAGACCGGGGAGAGCAGGACGCCCGGATGGTCCAGCCGCAGCCCCAGCAGCGCGTCCCGCCGTGCGGACCAGGGCCGGTCGAGCAGCGGCCGGTCCAGCCTCGGCAGGTCGAACAGCACGTACCGCACCGGGGTCGACGCGACCAGGGCCGGGCTCGGCGAGATCACGTGCATCCGGCGTTGCAGCGCCGAGAAGCTCGGCGCGCCCCGCTCGTCCAGCGTGATCAACTCGCCGTCGAGGACCACGTCGCGCCCGCGCAGCAGCGACGGCAGGACGTCCAGCTCCGGGTAGCTCCCCGTGACGTCCTTGTCGTTGCGGGAGAGCAGTCGGTACCGGCCGGTGCGGCTCGCGTACGCGAGCGCCCGTACCCCGTCCCACTTGAACTCGTACGCCCAGCCCGACTCCTCGGGCAGCTCACCCGCCACCGCCAGCATCGGCCGGATGATCGCCGGCGAGCCCGTACCCCGCATGGGCCGAGCCTGCCGCACCGGTCCTCGCCGCGCTGGAGAACAGGGGCGAAGCGCCTGGCGGGAGCAGCGGCAGTCGGGCGCGCACACGGGCGGCAACTTCTCCCATGCGGCGGATCCGCCGGCGGTAGCGGCACTCGGTAGCATGACCCGGTTCGTGTCCGGGACGACTGGCCTTCGTCCTCCGTTCACCAGAACCTGTTAGGACCACACGTCGACCGGAAGTCCGAGAATGGTTTTCTCGTCACCCACCTTCCTGTTCCTCTTTCTGCCGCTGACCCTGCTCGGCTACCTCGCCGCGCCGGCCCGGCTGCGCAACGGCTGGCTGCTGCTGGCGAGCATGCTCTTCTACTTCTGGGGCGCGGGCGGCGAGATCGGGGTCCTGCTCTACGTGGGCCTGGTCAGCTTCTTCGGGGCGCTGATCGGCTGGCGGGCCGGGCGGCGCGCCCAAGCCGCCCGGGAGTCGGGCGCTCCGCCCGCCGTGCCCCGGGCGGCGATCGTCGCGCTGATCGCGCTGCTGCTCGTACCGATCTTCCTGTTCAAGTACCTGCCGCCGCTGACCCACCTGGCCGACTCGCTCGGCTGGAGCGACCGGTTCGGCATCGGGCCGGTGACGTGGGCGCTGCCGCTGGGCATCTCGTTCTTCACGTTCCACGCCATCTCGTACGTGGTGGACACCGCGCGGGGCGTGATCCCGGCCGAGCGGTCGCTGCGCGACTACCTGCTCTACCTGTTCCTGTTCCCGCACCAGATCGCCGGCCCGATCGTCCGGTACTCGGAGATCGTCGACGAACTCAAAAGCCGCCGGGACGTACGGCTGGAGATGGCCGCGTACGGCGTCACGCGCTTCGCCTGGGGCCTGGCGAAGAAGGCGTGCGTCGCCGACTCCGCCGGCATCGTCGCGGACTCCGCCTTCGCCGCGGCCGGTCACGACATGTCCGCGCCGACCGCGTGGCTCGCGGCCCTCGCCTACACGGTGCAGATCTACTTCGACTTCAGCGGCTACTCCGACATGGCCATCGGCCTGGCCATGCTCTTCGGCTTCCGCTTCCCGGAGAACTTCAACGCGCCGTACACGGCGCTCGGGCCGGCGGACTTCTGGCGGCGCTGGCACATCACGCTCTCGCGCTGGTTCCGCGACTACGTCTACATCCCGCTCGGCGGCAGCCGGCACGGGATCCGGCGCGAGTACGCCGGCCTGCTGGTCACGTTCCTGCTCACCTCGCTGTGGCACGGGGCGACCTGGCCGTTCCTCGTCTGGGGCGGCCTGCACAGCCTGGGCCTCCTGGTCGAGCGGATGACCGGGATCCGCGACAGCAAGCGCCTGAAGTGGCTGCGCCGCGCCGTCACGGCGGTCTTCGTCGTCGTCGTCTGGGTGCCGTTCCGGGCGGAAACGCTGACGCAGGCGGGCCAGATCTGGCGGGCCATGGTCTCCGGCGGGCTCGGCGCGCCACCGCCGAGCGTGCTGACCGCGCTCACGCCGGTGACGGTCGCCGCGCTCGCGCTGGGGCTGGCCACCTTCTTCGCGCCCCGGACGAGGACCGGGTTCCAGCTCGTGCACGGCCAGTTCCAGGGCTTCCGCCTGCGGGTGGCCACGGTCACCGCGCCCGTCCTGCTCGGCACGGCGATCGTCGGCAGCCTCTGGCTCGACTTCAGCCCCTTCCTCTACTTCCAGTTCTGAAAACCCGACCGAGCGACAGTTCCGAGACCTACCGATCCAGCCACAGCTCCGAGACCACCCAGCGACAGTTCTGAGGACCCATGACGCAGACGCCGAACCTCGAACGAGACGTCGAGAGCCGGGTCGCACCGGCACCCGCCCGGGCGCGGCGCGGCCGGAGCGGCGGTCGCCTGCTCGTCGGCGCGTTGGCGGTACTGCTGCTGACGCCGACGCTGTTGAGCCTCCGTGGCGGCGACGACGCGGTGGAGAACCGGGCCCAGGTGCCGTTCCCGAAGCTGGACGCGTCCACGGTCTTCGATCCCAACACGTACGAACAGTTCGACGATGCGCTGAAGGACCGGCTCACGCTACGGCGCAAGATCATCAAGGCCGTGGGTGAGGCGGGGTACGACGGGCTGGGGTACAGCCTCAACAGCAAGGTCTACGTCGGCGAGGACCACGTACCGTTCCTGTCGGAGGACTTCACCAAGCCCTGCCACACCCCCTTCGACGCGGCACAGGTGGACGGGCGGCTGCGGGCCTTCGAGCAGACCGCGCGACGGTCGGGCAAGGACGTGCTCTTCGTCGTGGTGCCGGACAAGTCCTCGGTACTGCGCGACAAGCTCGGCTGGCCGGCGGACTCGCTGATGGTCTGCGCCGATCCGGTACGCGAGCGGTCGCAGGCGCGCTGGGGCGCGGACACCACCGGGCCGGTGGTGACGATGTGGCCGCAGTTCGCGGCGGCGGAGCGGGCGGAGCCCGGCCGGGTCTGGCAGGCCGGGGACAGCCACTGGAGCTACCAGGGTTCGATGATGTTCACCCGGGAGGTGCTCGACCGGCTGGTGGCCCGGGGCGACGCGCCCGCCGGGCTGCGTGGGGCGCCGGGTGCGGAACGGCGTCCCGACCGGCGTCTGGAGGGCGACCTCTACCGGTTGATGGGCATGAACCGCAAGGACAGCGTGGCGAACTGGGTGGTCGACCGCGAGGGCGTCACCGTGAGCACCGCGACGACCGCGACGACCACCGGCCGCGGGCTGCGCACCCGTACGACGAGCGCACCCGCCGGTACGCCGATGGTGCCGGGCCGGACGCTCGTCGTCTACGACTCGTTCTTCTACGTCGCCGAGCAGCAGATGGCCCCGTACTTCCAGCAGATGATCGCGCTGCACTGGGACGACTTCCTGCCGATGGCCCGCGCCGGCCAACTGCCCGAGTTCGACCGCGTGATTTTCGAGAGCGCCCAGCGGAGCTGGCCGCAGCGGACCGTGGACCAGCTGCCGGAACCGGCGGTCACCGCCACCCTCACCGCGGCGCTGAGCAAGCCGGCCGCCGCGCCGCGCCGCTGACCGGCGCCGGGGGGCCGTACCCGGGTGCGGCTCAGGGCCGGTCGGCGGCGCCGGTGGCGAGCGACTCCCGGAGCAGGGCGGCGAGTTCGGGCCAGGTGTCGACGGCCGTGGCCCAGCCGGGTACGGCGTCTGCCGGGACCTGTTCGCCGGTGCCGCCCAGAAACAGGTAGCGGTGCTCGACGGTGTCCAGGTGGGCCAGCACGTCGAGGCGGTCGTCGACGAAGTGGGTGATGCCGACACGCTGGCACACCGGCGCCTTGTCCCGGCGTTCCCGGACGAAGTGCAGGTTGCCGGCGGGAATGCCGGTACGGCCGAAGAACCCGTGGTGCTCCAGCCACGCGCTGGTGTTGGCGGCCACCTTCGGACCTGCTTTCGAGACGAGGTGAACCCGGCCGGCGAACGGCTGCACGGTCAGCGCGGCGAGCGCGTCGACGACCCCCGGTACCGCCGGAGTCTCCAGCGGCCGGCCGCCGAAGAACGAGGTGTCCTCGTCCCGCCCGGCCAGGGCCACGATCACACCGCCCACGTCGACGCCGAGCGTCGGCGGTCGCGACCGGCCCGGACCCCGGTACGGCGAGCGCAGCCGACCCGGCCGCTGCTGCCCGACCCGCTGCCGTGCCATCCTCGACCTCCGACTCGACCCCCGGGGGAACGCGGGTCGTCCCCGCCGCCAGGCTAGGCGCCGTGTCAACGCCGCCGGCCGTTCGAACGCACCGGGTGGCCAACGGCCGGCCTCGGACAGCGACCGGCCGGGGAGGGCCGAGGGGGCGACTGCGGACCTCGCGGGCGGGTGGTCACCAGGCGCGGGCGGCCTCGATGACCGCGTCGCGTACCCGGACCACCGCCGGGCCGAGCGTGGAGTTGGCGCGCCGGGCGGGTCGCCTCGCGGGCATCGAGCCGGTCACCCGGGCGGCAGCGAGCGCCGGAACCCGCCCGGGGGCGACCCGTACTCCCGCTTGAAGGCGTGCGCGAAGGCGTACTCGGAGGTGTAGCCCACCCGCCGGGCGACCGCGGCGAGCGGTACGTCGCTGTCGCGCAGCATCCGGGCGGCGAGGGTCATCCGCCACCAGGTCAGGTACGCCAGCGGAGGCTGGCCGACCAGGGTGGTGAACCGACGGGCGAACGCGGCCCGGGACAGCCCCGCCACCGTACCGAGCTCCTCGACCGTCCACTGCCGCGCCGGCTCGCCGTGGATGGCGCGCAGCGCCGCCGCGACCGCCGGATCGCGCAGCGCCGCCGCCCAGCCGGTCACCCCGTCGTGCCCGGCCCGCTCGGCGAACCAGGCCCGGAGGATGTGCAGCAGCAGCACCTCCAGCAGGGCGGGCACCATCGCGTCGCCGCCGGGTCGGGCCTGCCCCAGCTCGCCGCCGAGCAGCTCGATGGCGGCCCGGAGCCCGGGGTGGCGACCCACCCGGGCCGGCAGGTGGATCACGTCCGGCAGTTCGGCCAGGAGCGGGTGCGCCCGGGACCGGTCCATCAGGTACGCCCCGCAGAGCATGACCAGACCGGGGCCCTGCCCGTCGCCGTCGCTCCGGTCGGCCGCCGTGGCGCCGCCGATGCCGTCGGCCCGGTCTGCGGGGATCGTGGCGGTGCCGGCCGGTGGCTCGGCCAGCGAGGTCGCCGCCTCGGTCAGCGGGCCCGACGGGCTGTCGGCCAGGCCGTGGGCGCCGCCGCGCGGCAGGAACGCCACGTCACCCACGTTCAGCGCGATCGGCGCCGCGTCCGCCGGCAGGAGCCAGCAGGATCCCTGCAACACGACGTGGAAGCCGGCCCCGTCGAACGCGGGAAACCGCCGGCCGAAGGAGGACGGCCGGCGTACCAGGGAGGAGTGCGGCCGGCCGGTACGCATCGCGGTGACCGCGTCGGAGAGCACATCCATCCCACGGACAGTATCGGCCCGGGCTGACGGCGAGACGACCGCGCATCCGTACAAGATCCTGGCGCATTGGGAGTCTCTCCTGGCCACCGTACGGTGATTCGGCAGGGCCGGTCCGCGCCAGCCGTCCGGCATTCCGTCCCGGACCAGGAGAGCAATGTGAGAATCGCCGTCTACGGCGCCAACGGATTCCAGGGAAAGCTCGTCCTCGCCGAACTGGCTCGGCGAGGCATCGAGGCGGTCCTGGTCGGCCGCGACGCCGCCCGGTTGCGCGCGGCCGCCGGCGCCGTGACGGGTGCCGAGCACGCCGAGCGGCGCCTCGCCGCTACGGACGACCCCGACGCGCTCGTCGCCGCCTTCCGGGGCTGTGCCGCGGTCGTCAACTGCGCCGGACCGTTCAGCCGCTCCGGTCACGCCGTCGTCCGCGCCGCGATCGCGGCCGGCTGCCACTACGTCGACACCTCGGGCGAGCAGGTCTACCTCCGGACCGTCTTCGACGCGTTCCCGGTCGAGGCCGAACGGGCCGGGGTTGCCGTCGTACCCGCCGCCAACGACGGCTGCGTGCCCGGGGATCTGCTCGCCCGCCTGCTCTTCGAGCGCATCGGGCCGATGCGGGAGATCACGGTCACCCATCTCGTCGCCGGCGGCGGTGGGATGTCGCGCGGGTCGCTCCGCTCGCTCGCCGAGACGATCGAGACGCTCCGCGGCGGCGGCCTCGGGTACGACGGCGGCCGATGGCGCCCGCTGGCCGCCATCCGGTACGCGTCGATCGTCCCGCCCGACGCGCCGGCGCCGGTCGACGTGGTCAGCCTGCCGCTGTCGGAGGTGATCACCATTCCGCGACACGTTCCGGTCCAGCGGGTCGAGAGCCTGGTCGAGGCGGCGCTGCGGGCCCGGTTGAACGGACCACTCGCGCCCGAGGTCGTCGACACCGTCCCGGAGGGTCCCGCCGAGGCGGCCCGGCGTAGCCAGCGCTTCACCTACCTGGTCGACGGTACCGGTGCCGACGGTCGGTACGCCCGTGGCGTCGTGCGAGGTCCGGACACCTACGGCAGCACCGCGGTCATCGCCGTCGAGGCGGCCCGTCGGCTCGTCGTGGAGACACCGAAGCCCGGTGTGCTCGCCCCGGCGCAGGCGTACGACCCGGCCGGCTTCCTCGACTTCCTCGCCCCGTACGGCATCACCTGGAGCGTCGAACTCACCACCGGCCCCGCACTCGGACCGGCGTTCGGTCCGGCAAAGCCCCGCTGAACCGATCGCGTGCCGGCTCCGTGTGGATGGCGAACGGCTCCGGACCTGCTGGAACCGCGTACACAATGGAGAGTCAGATGCTGCGCACGCGCGTACTTCCCCTCGCCGTCCTGCTGGCCGCCGGAGCGGTACTGCTGTCGGCCTGCGACTCGACCACGGGCGCGCCGGCCGCCCAGCCCCCGGCGGCCCAGAGCACCATCCCCGTCGCCGGTCAGGGCGGCGCGAGCGACCTCTCGCTCCTCGCCGGCACCGCGAAGTCGAACAACGCGACCAAGGGCACCGGCGACTGGGCGATGCCCAACGGCGGGGTCGCCAGCGGCGCGAAGGCCCAGGTCGCGCAGAAGTGGGTCCAGCTCACCGCCGGCAAGGCGGGTGATCTCGACCCGGTGGTGGTCAACGGCGCCGGACTGACCCTCTACCGCTTCGACAACGACACCGCGAACCCGTCGAAGTCGAACTGCAACGGCGACTGCGCCGTCACCTGGCCGCCGGTCACCGTCGCCCCGGGCGGCAAGATCTTCATCGCGGGCCTCAAGAAGTCGGCGATCGGGCTGGTGACGCGGGCGGACGGTACCCGCCAGGTGACCATCAACGGCTGGCCGGTGTACCGCTTCGCCAAGGACACCAAGCCCGGCGACACCCTCGGCCAGGGCGTCGGCGGTACCTGGTTCGGCGTGACCCCGACCGGCGGCAAGGCCGGCGTCCCCGCCGGCGGAACCGACCAGCCCGACGCGGGTGACCCGCGGGTCACTCCCGCCACCAGCGCCGTCCTCTTCGACGACGCGAACTTCAGCGACAACGGCGCCTCGCAGGGCGTGGCCGGCCGCGGCTGCCAGAACCTGAGCCGCCCCGACGTGACCTCCTCCGTGGCCGCGCCCGGCTCGCTCAAGCTCTGGTCCGAGAAGAACTGCAAGGGGCAGTCGGTCGTGATCAACGGGGACGTCACCGACCTGGCCAAGCTCGACTTCGACGACACGGTCGCCTCGGTCTTCCTCGGCTGAGCGCGTACGACCCGACGGCTGCGCCGGTCTGGTGATTTCCACCGGGCCGGCACACCCGTGTCGGGCCGCTCGGGCGACGGGACCGGGCCGGCACCGACCACCGGATCGGCAGTGGAGCAGCGAACCAACCCACCACCTCGGGACGGCCCTGACCATGACCTCTCACCCAGCCACCGGACACGATCACCCGAGCCCCAGGGCGCGACGGCGTGCCCGGCCCGTACCCGGACGGGCCCGAGCGGTCGTCGCCGCGCTGGCCGCGTTGCTGGTGGCGAGCCTGTCGACCGGGTGTGCCCGGTCCGTGCCCGGCACCGGCGGCGCCGAGCGCTGGAGCCCGACCCGGGTCGCGGGGCTTGACATCACCACGGGCGAGAGCGGGCCGCGCCCGGGTGTCGCCGACTCCCGGCTACGGGTGCTCGGCACCGACGGCGGCGAGATCGACCGGCTGGCCCGCAACGCCGTGGACGACGTGCAAAAGTACTGGAGCGAGCGGCTGCCCGCCGACTTCGGCGAGCGGTTCCGGCCGGTCACCCGGCTGGTCTCGTACGACTCCACCGGCCCGGGCGCGCAGGTTTGCCAGGCCAGCACCGCCGGACTGGTCAACGCCTTCTACTGCGGCCAGGACGACACGGTCGCCTGGGACCGTGGCGAGCTGCTTCCCGGCCTCGACGACGCGTTCGGCCCGATGTCGGTGGTGGCGGTGCTGGCGCACGAGTTGGGGCACGCCGTACAGTTCCGCCTCGGCCTCGACCCGGACACCGGTTCGATCGTGAAGGAGCAGCAGGCCGACTGCTACGCGGGCGCATTCTTCCGGTGGGTGGCCGAGGGGAACGCGCCGCACTTCCGCATCTCCACCGGGCCCGGGCTCAACCAGATCCTCTCCACCCTCTTCTCCATCCGGGACTCCGCGGGCGTCGGCTTCGACGCGCGGGGCGCGCACGGCAACGCGTTCGACCGGGTCTCCGCGTTCCAGTTCGGCTTCGGTGACGGTCCCCGGCGCTGCGCCCGCATCGACGACGCCGAGGTGCGCGGCCGGATCACCCAGCAGTCCGGCGACGACGCGGCGCGGGAGCCCGCCGGCGACCTGCGGGTGGACGACCGGGACGCGCTCGTGGCGCTCGGCCGGACCCTGCGGGACGCGTTCGACCCGGGCGGCGCCGCCTCCCCGGGGCTCGTCATCGGATCGGCCGGCTGCCCCGCTGCCGTGCCGACCACGCCCGCCACCTACTGCCCCGACACGGACATCGTCGGGCTCGACCGCGTCGCGCTGGTCCGGATCGGTACGCCACCGGCCCGGGGCCGGCCGGGCGGCCTCGGCGACTTCGCCGCGTTCGCGGAGGTGGCCTCCCGGTACGCGCTCGCGGCGCAGCGGGCGGCCGGCTACCCGCTCACCGGTCTCGCCGCCGCGCAGCGTACGGCGTGCCTCACCGGCGTCTGGGCGGCGACCATCGTGGCGGGCCGGGGCGCGGCGTTGCGGCTCTCGTCGGGGGACCTGGACGAGGCGGTGGCCGAGATGCTGCGCGCCGAGAGCCTGATCGCCGCCGACCTCGACGGCGCCAGCGTTCCCTCCGGCTTCGCCCGGGTCGAGGCGTTCCGCGACGGCTTCTCCGGCGGCGGCGCCGCGGTCTGCACGGGCCGGTACCGCTGACGCACCGGCGGCGGAGGGACCGGCGAGCCCTTCCGCCGCCAGTATCGTCGCCAGCTCGGGTCCGGTCGGATCGGGTCCGGTCGTCCGTCGCCGGCCCGGGTCCGGTCGTCACCGGCTCGGTTCGGGTCCGGTCGGTCGTTGCCGGCCGGACCCGAACCGCCCGTCACAGATTGACGCTGGTGTAGTGCATGCCGTCGGTGTTCTCGACCCGGATCTGGGCGACCTGGTCCGGGTCGATCAGGGCGGTGCCGTCGAGCGTGGTTCCCTCGGCCGCGCCCTTCTGCGACACCAGCCAGCTGCCGGCCAGTACGGTCGTGCCGTCCTTGCCGACCACCAGCAGCCGGCAGCGCTGCCCGGCGGGAATGCCGGCGACGGCGGCGGTGAGCTTGATCCAGCCCGGTGACGGGGCGACCGCGACCGTGATCCGCGCTCCGGTGATCGGGTCCGAGGCGCTGGCGAACCGGGTGCCGGGCGCGGCCGTGGGGGCCGACGCGCTCGGCGTGGGGAGGGCCGTGGGCGTGGCGGGCTCGTTCGTGACCCGCCCGATCACCACGCCCGCCGAGATCGCCGCGGCGACGACTACCGCCGCGGCCGAGGCGACCAGCGCGGTACGCCGGGTGCGGTTGCCGGCGGACTCGTTCCGGATCTGCCGCAGGGTCCGCTGGAGCAGCAGGTCGCCGCCCTCGGGCGGCCCGTCGAGCAGCATCGCGTCGGGTACGGCCTGCAGGGCGTCCGCCCACTCCCGCAGCGACTCGACCTCGGCGCGGCACGCGGCGCACCCCGCGAGGTGCTCCTCCACCTGCCGCCGCTCGTCCGGGTCGAGCGACTCCGTCAGGTATCCGCCGAGGTCCACGTGGTCGTCGGCGGAGTTGATGCGGTCGGGAGTTCTCATGAGGCAGTCCGTTCCATCCGAGCCGGGCCTTCGGCGTGGATCTCGCGTAGCGCCCGGAGTGCATAGAAGGAGCGAGATTTGACCGTCCCGGGCGGGATGCCCAACGCCTTGGCGGCCTCCGCGACTGTACTCCCGAGTAGGTAAATCTGTTCGAGCACCTCACGGTGCTCCTGGGAGAGTCGGCTCAGGGCGTCCACCACGACCATCGAGTTGACGACCTGGTCGGCGTGGTCGCGTTCGACCGCGACCTCGGTCGGGGTCTCCGGGACCTCCGTGGGCCGGGCGTTGCGGGCCCGTACGGTGTCGATCACGATGTTGCGTACCACCGTCAGCAGCCACCCCCGGACCGAGCCCTTGCCGTTGAGCACGCTGTCCGGGTGTCGCCAGGCCCGTACCAGCGCCTCCTGGACCACGTCCTCGGCCGCCGCCCGGTCCCGGGTCAACTGCGTCGCGTACGCCAGCATGGCGCGCCCGTGTTCCTGGTACAGGGATCGGACCAGGGCCTCGTTCGCCACCTCCTGGCGGCGGCGTGTCGCCCTTAACCCTGCCATCTGTTACCACCCTCCCAGGCCCCACCCACCCGGCTTCCGCCGGCCACGGACCACAGGATGAAGTAGCGGTTTTCGTCCGGGTAGTTACCAGTTGGTAGCTGTGTCGCAAGCCACTTCGTTGACAGCGCAATCATCTAGTTCTCCCCGGGCGGGGCGGCCTTACCGCCGTCGGGCGCCACCGCGAACCAGAGCCCCTCCGCACCCTGCCCGCGGATCTGTCCCGGCACCTGGTCCTCGGCGAAGCGGTACACCGGCCAGCCGCCGACCGTGACCTGCTGGGTGCCGTCCTGGCGGTGCACCACGCCCAGCTTGGCCGGGTCGAGGTTCTGGAAGGTGATCTTCTCGCTGACCAGCACCGGCGGCCACCGCTCGGAGCAGTCGTCGGCGCAGGTCGAGGTCGGCGGGGTCGGGCTGTCGTCGTCGAACCGGTAGAGGGTGAAGCCCTGACCGTCGAGCACCACCTGGCCCAGTTCCGGATGCTGCCCGAGCTGCACCGACTTCGGCCAGTAGCCGCCCTCGGCGCTGCGCCGTCCCAGGTCGCCGCCGGTCGCGCCGCCGGCCTCGGCCTGCGGTACCGCGACCGGGTCCCGGACCGTGGTGGTGCAGCCGGCCGCCAGCAGCGCCACGGTCAGCGCGAGCGGGCCGGACAGCGTACGGGAGAGAACCGCCTTCATTGCCGAACCATCCTTCGGTCGAGGGCCTGACCACGGTCACCGGAGCCGGTACGACCGCGCCCCGACCGCGGCTGGTCCAGCCGCAGGCCGAGCACGCCGACGTCGAACGAGCCGTCCGGGCCGGACTCGAAGCGCCATGCCGCATTGGGTGCGTCCCCCACGACCAGCACGGCGGCACTGTTGTCGGAGCCGGCGGCGAGCGCACCGAGCCGTTCGAGGGCGGCCGGCGGGATCGGCGCGGTGACCACCACGAACTGCCGACGCAGCGACCGGGCCGGACCGCCCGCACCGCCCGCCGTCCCCGCCGGAGCGCCCGCCGTCCCCGCCGCGCCGGCCGGGCCGGCCGGGTGCGCCTCCGCCAGCTCGCGCACGTCCGAGATCGTCCGGATCCGCCCGGGCGCCAGCCGCCCGCCGGGCACCGGACCGAGGACGCTGATCGCGACGGCCGCGGCGGCCGGATCGGAGCCGATCTCGTCCAGGAAGGCGCCCGCGACCGACATCGACGTCGCCGGGTCGCCGGTGAGGGCCACCAGGCCGGGGGCGCGCCCGAGGTTCACCACGGTCAGCTCGCCGCCGATCGTGCCGACCGTGGCGAGCAGCGGCAGCTCCGGCGTGCCGGGGCCGGCCGAAACGGCGTCGAGCTGCCAGTTCGGTGCCTCCCACACCGAGCCCTGCTCGCGTACCTGCCAGGGCGGCGGCGCCTGCGGCAGCGCCGGTGCCAGCCGCAGCGACACCCGGTCCGGGCCGACCACCGCCGCGTAGACCTGGGGTCGGGCCGCCCCCGCGGGCAGCTGGCCCAAGGCCCGCTCCAGCACCGCCCGGTCCCGCCCGGTGCGCTCCGCCCCGGCCGAGGACGCGGTCGGGACCGCGGCTCCCGGCCCGCGCGAACGGCGGCGCAGCAGCACCGCGCCGGCAACCCCGGCGGCGAGCAGCAGCGCCGCGCCGACGAGGACGGCGGCACCGGCGGCCGGGGCGAGGCCGATGACCCGAACGTGCGGAACCCCGGCCGGCGGTGCGCCCGGTTCGTCCGGCGGCACGCCGGGCTGGCCGGCCGGCGGGAGACCGGGCTGACCGTCCGCGACCGGCGGCGCGCCGGGCTGGTTGGCCGGCGGGAGACCGGGCTGGGCGGTCGAGTCCGGCAGCGGACCGATGCGGATCTCGCCCGAGCGCGCCCCCTCCGGCAGCTCCAGCACCCAGCCCGCGCGCAGCTCCTGCGCCGGCTCGGTCAGGGTCAACCCGTCCGGCTGCGGCCGGCCCTGGTTCAGCTCGAAGATCTCCGGCCAGCGGTGGCTGTCACCGAGGACCCGGTCCGCCACGCCGGGAAGGGTGAGGTCGCTCGGCGTACCCGGCTGACCCGGCACCACCCAGTACGGCACGGCCGGGTCGGCCGCGGCCCGCCCGGGCGCCAGCGGCACCACCACCAACAGCGCCATCAGCGCCGCCACCAGCCACCCCGCCGTCCTGGCGGTACGGCCTGCTCCGCGTACGGGGACCAGCCTGGACATGACTACCTCGCTCACAGGATCGTCGCGACTCGTACGGGTGGGCAGGCGCTCGCGCCGGCAACCGAGACGAACACGTAATTCCGGGCCGGACCGGTTCACCGCCGCCCGTGCCAAATCGCCCCGCCCGTCCGCCCGGCCCGCCCGCCGGGGCGGACCGGGCGGCGCCGGTGCTACTTCCGGGTCACCCCGTTGAGCCCGTACTGGCGCTGGATGTCCTTGCCGTAGTCCCGCCACCAGTCGTCCGGGGTCTCGTTGCGGCTGATGTTCGGGTTGCCGTGCCAGGTGGCGTTGTACTTGCCGGTCTCCGGGTCGTAGTGCGCGCTGATGTCGTACTTGACCCCGTCGGGCTGCGCGTCCTTCGACGGCGAGAACGACGCGTTGCCGTTCAGCTTGTCCTCCTCCGCCCGCGCCGCCTCGTCGGCCTTCTTGAAGCCGTTCACGGTGTCCGCGTGCTTGCGGGCCGCGTCGGCCTCCTTGCGGTACTGCTCGGCGCCCTGCTTCGCGAACTTGTCGCCCGGGTTCTGCTTCGCCCAGCGCTCCGCGTTGTTCGCCTTCGCCTCGGCCAGGTCGGCGTCGCGGAACGCCTTCTCCACCTCCGGGGTACGGAGGGAGTCGGCGTGCGCCCGCAGCGTGTCGGCCTTCTGCGTGATGCTCCCGACCTCGTCGTTGACGATCTTCGAGACCTGCTTGGGGAAGTACTTCTGGTGCCACTCCTCGTTCACCTGGGACGGGAACCGCTCCCCCCGGCCGCCCGTGTAGGGCTTCAGCTCCCCGCCGAAGACCGGCGGCGAGTGGTGCTTGTTCTGGTGCGAGTCGAGCTTGACCACCACCCCGTCGTGCTCGCCCATGCCGACGAAGTCCTTGTTCCCAGAGGCCGTGGCCGGACCGGAGCCGGAGGCGGTGGCGTTTCCGGCGTCGTTGCCGGCGCCGGGCCGGTTGTTCTTCTTGGCGCCGCCGGCGCCGCCGCCCGCGCAGGAAGTGGTCTTGTTCCGGACCAGACCGAGCGGGTCGGACTCGCGGTACGGGTTCCCGACGTACGCGGCGGGGTCCGGGGCGGGGGCGAGCCCGAGCGGGTCCTGGCTGACGTACCGGCCGGAGATCGGGTCGTAGTAGCGGTACAGGTTGTAGTGCAGGCCGGTCTCGGCGTCGAGGTACTGGCCGGGGAAGCGCAGCGGCATCTCCGCGCCGTGGCCCGAGCCGCCCGCACCCCGGCCGGACCCGTCGGCGCCGGTCCCCGACCCGTCGAGCGGCGCGCCGTAGAGGGTGCTCTCGCCGTGCCAGGCCAGCGCGCCGTCGGTGCCGACCAGCTCGGTCGGCGTACCGACCAGGTCGGTGACGATCGAGTAGAAGCGGTGGTCGAGGGCGTCGCCGCCGGCGCGTACCGACTGCGCGACGGGGCGCCGCTGCTCCGGGTGGTGCTCCCACGTGGTGATCCGGCGCTCGCCCCGCGCGTCGGTGTGCGCCTGCTCCACCAGCACGGTCCCGTCCCAGACGAAGTCGAACCGCTCCGCCGGTACCCGGGACCCGCCGGGCGCGTACCGGTGCTTGGCGATCCGCCGCCCGAGCGGGTCGTACCGGTAGCGCCAGCGGTCCCCGTCCGGGGTGTGCACCTCGACCAGCCGGTCGTGGCCGTCCCAGCCGAAGTGCCAGGTCCGCTCGGCGCCGGTCGGGTCGGTCACCGTCCGCGCGGTCATCCGCCCCTGCGGGTCGTACCGGTAGCGCACCGCGCCGGCCGAGGCGACCAGGCTGCCGTCGTAGCGCAGCCGCCCGAGGTACGCCGAACCGGTCGCGCTCGTCGACGTCAGGTTCCCCACCGCGTCGTACCGGTAGGTCTCCCGCCGGCCCGGACCCGTCACGCCCGTCACCCGCCCGGCCGGGTCCAGCTCGAACTCGGTCCGGCCCGCCCGGTCGTCGGAGATCGCGGCGAGCTGGCCGTCCGGGCGGTAGTCGAACCGCCGCTGCCGCAGCCCGGCGACGACCTGCGCGGTGAGCTGGTCGCCTCCGGCGAAGCCCTGCGCCAGCACCACCGTGCCGTCGACGCTGCGGACCAGCTCCCGGCCCGCCTCGTCGTAGCGGAACGTGGTGGTGTGCGCGGCGGTGCGCAGCGAGACCGGGCTGCCGGTGCGGTCGTACGACCAGCTGCTCTCCTCGCCCGACGGGGTACGCCGGGAGCGGGTGCCCGCCTCGTCGTCGTACCGGAACGAGAGCGTGCGGCCGTTCGTGGTCGACGCCACCACCCGGCCCCACTCGTCCCGCTCGACGATCAGTACGGCGTCCTCGTTGGCCGCCCAGACCAGGTTGCCGACCGGGTCGTACCGGTACGCGGTGGTGCCGGTGGGGGTGCGCCGCTCGACGACGTTGCCGAGCAGGTCGTGCTCGTACTCGGTGACCTCGCCCAGCCCGTTCGTGGACCGGACGAGCTGCCCGGCCGCGTCGTACCCGAAGCGCAGCACCCGGCCGTTGAAGTCCGTCTCCTCGACCAGCCGCCCCGCCGCGTCGTACGCGTACCGCCAGACCAGCCCGCGCGGATCGGTGACGGCGGTCAGCCGCAGCTCGGTGTCGTACGCGTAGGTCGTCCGCGCGCCGGTGGCGTCCACGGTCGCGGTGACCAGCCCGAACGGGCCGTACTCGGTGCGGCTCGCCGCGCCGGCGGCGTCGACGCGCTCGACCGGGTTGCCCTCGTCGTCGTACCGCACCTGGTCTGCGCCGCCCCGCGCGCCGGTACGCGTGACCCGCCGGCCCGCGACCGTGACGTCGCGGCGCGGCTCGTCGTCGGCGCGCCGCCCGAAGCCCTCGGCGAGCCGCTCGTACGTGAACGACTCGGCCACCCCGACCGGCTCGTCGCGCGGGTCCGGCGCCTGCTCGTAGTACCGGGAGTAGGCCCGGTCGCGGTCGTGCACGCGGATGCTCAGCGCCTCGCCGCGCGGCGTGACCGCGACCGCGCTGCCGTCGGGCCGGACGATCCACTCCAGCCGGCCGGCGTCGTCGTACCCGTACCGGGTGATCCGGCCCAGCGGGTCGACCTTGGCCAGCAGCCGGTTGTACCGGCCCCACTCGAACCGGGTGGTGTTGCCGAGCGGATCGGTCTCGCTCGCCACGTGGCGCAGGTCGTCCAGCTCGTACACGGTGGTGTTGCCGAGCGAGTCGGTGTAGCGGGTGATGCGCCCCTCGACGTCGTAGGCGAGGACCGCGCTGAGGTATCCGCCGTCCCCCTCGGTGCGGACACAGCGGCCGTCGGCGTCGTACGCGTACCGGTAGCCGGAGCCGTTGCGGTCCCGCCACGCGGTGATCCGCCCCTGGTCGTCGTACTCGAACCGCATCGGCCGGCCGGAGGCGTTGGCCACCTCGACGAGGCGTCGCCGCTCGTCGTAGCCGTACCCGGCGGCCGCGCCCAGCGGCTCGCCGTCGGCGTCGAGCAGGCGCATCGCGGTGATCCGCCCCGCCTCGGTACGCAGCGCCACCCGCCGCCCCGACGGGTGCCGTACCACGGTCGGGGCCAGGTCGTCGTCGCGCAGCACCTCGACCCGGTTGCCGTCGGCGTCCGCGATCTCCGCGAGCAGCCCCACCTCGCCGTGCCGGGCGAACCGGAGCGTCCGGCCGAGCAGCGGATCCGCCAGCTCGGCGGTACCGTCCGCGGCGACGGTCAGCGGCCAGCGCGGGCCCTCCAGCGGCAGCGCCGGGGCGCCGGCCGGGGCCGACGGGTAGACCAGGACCATGCCGTCCGGGGCGAAGTAGCAGGCGCCCTCGGCGTCGAACTCCAGCCGCTGGTCCAGCGTGGAGGCCCAGGACGGGCCGAACCAGCCGCCCGCCCGGTACGACGAGACGTGGGTCCGCTCCAGCGCGAGCGCCAGCGGGGCGGGCAGCTCCAGGTCGACCTGGGCGAGCACCATCTCGCCGGTCGCCACGTCGACCGGGTCGGTGACGCAGTCGCGGGTGTCGATCGAGACGGAGGTGTCCTTCGGTACCGGGGGACGGTTGCCGCCGCCGACCAGGCCCCGACCGCCGCCGAACCCGCCGCCGATCGTCCTGCCGCCGCCGGCGTCGAGCCCCTTGACGCCGCCCTTGATCCCGTCGGCGACCGGTCCGGAGAGGAGCTTGCCGCCCTTCGCGGCGAACTTCATCACCCGGCCGACCAGGCGACCGCCCGGTACCAGCCCGAGGGCGATGCCGGCGCCGGCCATGGCGATCTCGCCGGCGTCGCCGCCGAGCAGCGCCGAGCCGAAGTCGATCAGGCCGGAGAGCAGGCCGATCGCCTCGCCCAGCGGCGGGAAGATGAACGAGGCGATGGCGGAGAGCACGTCCAGCACCGTCGTGATCCACTCGATCACGGTGCTGCGCAGGAAGTCCACGAACGCCTGGAACGCCTCGGCGATCTTCTCCCACAGCGACCGCTGCGGCGCGTCCTTGGCCAGTTGCCGCAGCGTCTGCGCGGCCGTACGGGCGGCCTGGTCCCGCAGCGCGGTCGCCTGCCCGAGCAGCGCCTTCGCCTGGTCCAGCGCCTGCTGCGCCTGATCGGCCCGGTTCCGGGCGGCGGTGACGTCGTCGGCGGCCCGGTCCTTGGCGGTCTGGTCGGCGTTCGCGTCCCCGCCCAGGGCGGCCACCGCCGACTGGGCGAGCGCGAGCGCCGCCTGCGACGCGCCCTGGTCCTGCGACGCGTTGCGGGCCTGCTCCAGCGCCCGCAGCGACATCGACTGCGCCTCCTGCAACGACGGCAGGTAGCGCAGGTAGGCGTCGGCGGCCTGACCGTACGAGTGGGCCATCCGGTCCAGGCGCCCCGGCAGCTTGTCGATCAGGTTCCGGAAGGCCTCCATCGCCTTGCCCTGGCCGACGTCGATCTGACCGCCCGAGGCGAGCAGGTCGTGCGCCTCCTGGGTGGTACGCGCCAACTCCTGGTACGCGTTCGTGATCTCGTCGAACGACTCCGGATCGCCCGGTACCGGATCGGAGTCCAGCTCCAGTACCGACCACTCGGCGGCTCCTGGACGTGCCATGGCCAACCCCCCAACTTCCACCTCTGACCTGCTCCTCGCTGCTCGGGAGCCGCCTCGAACACGTGGCGAGGGCTTCGTCGGTTCAGCCCGGCCGGCGGCGACCGGGCCTCGGGGCGGGACCCGCGTGCCTGGGCCGGTGAACCGATCCGTGGTGGGGAGCCGTGTACCGCGCGGAGTTGCTGTGACGGCCCGGAGGACTACCCCATGAGCGTGATCGACGTTCCCGGCGCGGAGCTGGAGCGGGTCCACGACCTGCTGCAACGCACCAAAGATCTGATGGACAGCGCACCGATCAAGGCCATGGGCCACCTGGTGGACTCGCTCGGCCAGCACGACCTGGAGTCGGCCGCCCACGAGTTCGAGAAGCGGTGGGGCGACGGCCGGCACGTGGTGGGCAAGGACCTGGAGGGGGTACGGGACGCCGCCAAGTCGGTCGCCGACGCCTTCCGGACGACCGACGAGGAGACGGTCGCCGCACTTGAGGCGCCGCAGGGCGACGGATGAGCCCGCCGGCGACAGAGGATCAGGAACCAGGTGAAGGAGCAGTACCCGTGACCGACGCGACGACGACCGCCGACAGAACGAGGACCGCCGACGGGATGACGACCGCCGGCGCGGCGACCACCGCTACCGCGCCGACCGGCTTCGAGCTGCGTACGCCCGTGGAGTGGGTCGACTTCGCCATGGCCGACGAGGCGAGCGAGAACCGCATCGCGCACGACGTCTGGACCCGGGCCCGGGAGGCCGGGCTGACCGAGAGCCAGGCGGGGGAGTTCACCGAATCGGTACGCCGGTCGGTGCGGCACGCCCGCCGCAGCGGCGCCCGGCACGCCGCCGGCGTCTTCCAGCTGTACGAGGACGGCCCGCTCACCGCGACGGTGCTGGTCTCGGTGGTGACCCCGCCCGCCTCCGGCGACGTGCTCGGCGCGCTGACCGCCGTGCGGCAACCGGAGCAGGGGGACGGGACCTGGCGCCGGGTCGGCACCGCGGAGATCGACGGCATCGGTACCGTCGGCCGGGTCCACGGCATCCAGGACCTGACCCTCGACGAGCGGACCATGCGCTGCGCGGTCATGCACACGGTCGTACCGCTGCCCGGCTCCCCGGACGTGCTGGTGGTGACGGGTTCGAGCCCGAACGTGGCCGAGGCGGACGAGCTGTTCGAACTCTTCGCCACGATCACCGGTACGCTCCGGCTCACCCGGGGCGAGGAGCGAGCCGCCCCGACCGGCGCGCCGCGGGCGGACGCGGACTGAGCGGCGCGCCGCCGGTGGGGCGGGCGGAGCGGGCATCCCACGAGGGGGACACCGGGAAGGTGTCCCCCTCGTCGCGTTCCGCGCCTCGGTGCCGGTGCCGGTGCCGGTGCCGGGGCCGTGCACGTAGCCGTCGTCCGGACCGACCACGCCTCCCGCGCCGGACGTCACCGGCGGAACGGCCGGATCTTGCCCGCCGGCCGTCCCGTCAGCCCCGCACCGGCTCCGCGTTTCGCGCGGACGCCGGCCCGGGCTCGGGCAGCGTCTCGCGGGCGGGTAGCGCGGCGCGGACCGACTCGACGTCGGCGCGGGGCACCTGCACCACGCGTACGGTGCCGTCGCCGAAGTGCGCGAGCACCCGACCGGGACGGCCCCCGCCGAGCTGGCCACGGGAGAGCTTCGCCCCGAGCAGCTCGCCGTCGCCCAGCCCCTGCGGGCTGATCAGCGCGCCCTGCCGGTTGCGGCGGGCGTCCACGTGCCAGCCGCCGAAGCCGCCGGAGAGCCCGTCGATGGTGCCCGCCATGACCAGGGCCCGCCCGGTCTCCGCGCCGGTTCGCGCGATCTCCCCGAGGTCGCTGCCCGCGTCGCACTTGAGCAGCAGCTCGGCGTCGTCGAGCACCACCACGGCCGGTCCGGGCACGCCCGCCAGCACCGAGGTGAGCCGGGCCGAGGTGAGGTCCTCGCCCGCGACCAGGTCGAGCACCCCGGGCAGCCCCGCCAGCTCCCGCAGCGGCGACCGCCGGGGCGCCGCGATCACTACCGGGGTGCCCCGGCCCAGCAGCTCCGCGACCATCGTCAGCAGGACGGTGCTGCGCCCGGAGCGGGGCGGACCGGCCACGACGAAGGTCGGGATACTGGCCAGGTCCGGGCCGACGCCGGCGAGCTGGTCGCCGCCGACCCCGAGCAGCGTCCAGAGCGGACCGGGCGAGCCGACCAGCGCCCGCGCCTGCGCCAGGGTCACCTCGTCCGGCAGTACGTCGATCCGGAACGGCCGGGCCGCCTTGGGGAGATCCGCGTCGCGCCGGCGGGCCGCCTCGGCGATCTCGGCGAGCACCCGTGCCTGGCCCTGTCCGGAGCCGTCGGCCCCGAGCAGCGCGATCTGGGCCTCCGCGCTGTCGACCGCCCGGATGGCCCGGCCGGTGGGGATCTCCTCCGGCAGCTGCCGGTAGTTGATGCCGACCATGCTGTAGTCGCTGCGCTCGGAGAGCCGGAGCACCAGCTTCTCCTCAGTGGTGGCGGAGACGCGGGTGGAGAACATGCTCCGGTCGCCGGCGAGCACCACGTGGATGCCCGCGCCGGCCCCCTCGCGCAGCAGCGTGAGCAGCGCGGCCATGAGGGTGCCGTTGTCGAAGTCGGCGAAGGTCTTGTCGAAGACCTCCCAGCGGTCGAGCAGCACCAGCAGGTGCGGCGGCCGCGCCTCCGGGGCCGCGGCGGCACGGAGTTCGACCAGGCTCGCCGAGCCGGTCGAGGCGAGCAGTTGCTGGCGCCGGCCCAGCTCGGCGGTGAGCCGGGAGAGCAGCCGGCCCAGCCGCTCGGCCTCGGTACGCCGCACCACCGCGCCGCAGTGCGGCAGCTCGGCCAGGGCCAGCAGCGCCCCGTTGCCGCAGTCGATGCCGTACAGGTGGACGTCGGCCGAGGAATGCGCCAGGGCGAGCGCGCCGGCGAGGGTACGCAGGGTCTGCGAGCGGCCGCTGCGGGACGAGCCGATCACGTGCAGGTGCCCCAGCGTGGCGAGGTCCAGCTCCAGCGGTACCTGCTCCTGCCGGTCCGGCAGGTCGACCAGCCCGTAGCCGACGGCGGGCAGGTGGTAGTCACCGGTACGGGCGGCCGGCAGGTCGGCCAGGGTCAGCGTGGCCGGCAGCGCCGGCAGCCAGGGGCTGTGCTGCGGCGGGATGCCCAGCCGCTCGCTGGCCCCGCGCACCGCCTCGACCAGCACGGCGAGGTCGGTCAGCTCCGTGGACTCCGGGCCGGCCCCGCCGGGCCGCGCCGGGGCCGGCCGACCGAGGTCGGTCCAGTCCAGCGGGGTCAGCGCCGGCGCCGGCCGCTGCCGCTGGCCGCTCCAGGCGCCCGGGCGGAACCCGCCGACCCGGCCGGCCTGGAACGGCACCAGCGACGACTGGGCCAGGCGCACGTACGCCCGGCCCGGCGTGGACTTGGAGATCGAGGCGGCGTCCGGGGCGTTGAGCACGTCCTGGCTCTCGCTGCTGTCGGTGACCCGCAGCGCGATCCGCAGGTTGGTGTTGGCCCGGATCTCCGGCGAGACCACGCCGCCCGGACGCTGGGTCGCCAGCACCAGGTGGATGCCGAGCGACCGTCCGCGCTGGGCGATGTTCACCAGGCCGGTGACGAAGTCTGGCAGGTCCCGCACCATCGAGGCGAACTCGTCGATGACGATCAGCAGCCGGGGCATCGGGGTGCGCGTCGGCTCCCGGCGGAGCAGCTCCACGTAGTCGTCGATGTCCTTCGCGCCGGCCTCGGCCAGGATGTGCTCCCGGCGGCGCAGCTCGGCCGAGAGCGAGGTCAGCGCCCGGCTGACCAGGTGGGTGTCCAGGTCGGTGACCATGCCGACCGTGTGCGGCAGCAGCACGCAGTCCTTGAACGCGCTGCCGCCCTTGTAGTCGACCAGCACGAAGGTCATCGCGTCCGGCCGGTTCGCCACCGCGAGCGAGGCGACCAGCGTCTGCAACAGCTCGGACTTGCCGGCGCCGGTGGTGCCGGCGACCAGGGCGTGCGGCCCGTCCCGCTTCAGGTCGAGCGCGAACGGCCCGTCCAGCGAGACGCCGACCACGGCCTCGGTGGTACGTCCGCCGGTGGCCCAACGGGCCGCCACCGCCTCCGGCTCCGGCGGCTCCAGCGCGAGCACGTCGAGCAGCCGGCTGGCGTCGGGCAGCGCGCCACCCTCGTCGGCGCCGCCGGTGTCCCGCAGCGGGGCCAGCGCCCGCGCCACGGTACGCAGCCAGCCCGGGGAGACCAGGTCGGGGTGCACGCCCGCGACCGGCTCGGCGAGCGTACGGGTCAGTAGCAGCGTGCCGTCGGGCTGCTGGGAGACCACGGCCTGGCACTCCTCGGGCAGCAGCTTCTCCTCCGCGTCGAGGCAGAGCGCGTAGACGCCGACCGCCGGCCCCTCCCGGAGCAGCTGGGTCACCCCCGGCAGCGAGCGCAGCCGGCGGGCCCCGTCGAGCACCACCAGCACGTCGCGGAACGCCGCCTCGGCGGTGGCGGAGGCGGCGGCCGAGGAGCGGGCCGAGATCATGGCGACCAGTTCGGCGATCCGGCGGGCGAGCGTCTGGGTGTCCGCGCCGATCGTGGCGACGGTCTCCTGCCCGTCGCGCGGCGACAGGTGCGGCAGCCACCGCGCCCACGACCAGCCGGGCTCGTCGCCCGTGCCGCTGAGCAGGTAGATCTGGAGATCCTCGGGGCTGTGCAGGACGGCCGCCTGGGCGAGCAGCCAGCGGGCGGTGGCGCGGGCCGTCTCGCCCCCGGCGACGCCGACCACGCCGTGCCGGCGTACCGCCACGGTCGCCGGTACGTCCAGGGCGCTCCACCGAACCTCGCGGCGGTTTTCGTCCCGCGCCGGGTCGGTGAGCACCACGTCGGAGGGGAGGTCGGCCGTGCCGGCCCGCAGCTCCAGGAAGTCCGGGTCGGAGCGGCGCCGCTCCCAGAGGCGGCGCTGCGGCCGTACCGCGATCAGCAGCACCGCCGCCGGGTCGGGGGCGGCCTCCCGGCGGGCCCGCCGTTCGCTTTCCAGCGCCTCGCGCGCCTCCTGCGCGACCCGCGCCTTCTTCTCCTCGTACTGGGCCAGCCGGGCGCGGTACGAGGCGCGTCCCTGGCGCCGGTTGCTGATCTGGTTGGCGATCAGCGCGAGCGGCGAGAGCAGGGCGAAGAGCAGGGTGGCCGGGTTGTGGGTGAGGAAGTAGCTCGCCCCGGAGACGACCAGTGGGGCGAGTACGCCGATCAGCGCGAGCGGTCGCCGCTCCGGTGGGGCCGGCGGGTTGGGCAGGGTGAGCCGGGTGGTCCGGGCCGGCGGCAGCAGCCGGGGCGGCCGGTTGTAGTCCAGCCCGGTCCGGTCCTCCGACGGTTGCAGGGCGGCGTCGGCCCGCTCGGGGATCCGTAGCTCCAGCAGCGACGAGCCGACGGCCAGTTGGGCGCCCGGTGCCCAGAGCGTCTCGCCGGTCGCGGCGGTACGGTCCAGCAGCAGGTTGTCGCCGACCGGCAGCAGGTGGCAGCGGCCGTCCGGGGTGACGCGTACCCGGGCGGCCACGGCGGGCAGCGCCGGATCGGAGAGGCGTACCCGGCAGGTGCTGGCCGCGCCGACGGCGTGCTCGCCGATGTCCAGCGGATGTATGTCGCCCGCGTCGGTGCCGGCGACCACGCGGATCTCCACCAGTCCCCGGGGCGGCGCGGTCGGCCCGTCCACGGGACGGTCCAGCGCCAGAACCGTACCCTGGCGCAGCGGCGCGTCGGCCAGCGTCAGGCCCGGGTCCAGCGGCGCGCCGGCCAGGTAGACCGAGGGCGGCCGGTCGGCCGGGACGGGCCGGCGGGCGGCCAGCGCCTCGGCGAGTTCCCGAACGGTGGTGTCGGGCGCGGCGTCGACCTGGTAGTCGGTGGTGACCGTGGTCGGGTCGACCACGGTGAGCAAGAGGCGCACGGCATTCTCCTGGTTGGTCGGTCCGATCGAACAGCCGACGGACGACGAGACGGCTCGGGGCCGCGCGGTGGGCGTACCACCCGCGCGGCCCCGTGGTCGGCCGGTTCAGCCGAGGCTGTTGCCGGTCTGGGTGTCGGTGTCCTCGAACGCCGTGCCGACCTGCTGGAGGTACTGGCTGATGCCCTCCATGCCCTGCAATGTCTGGTCGACGCTGCCCTTGTACTCGTCGAAGTACGGGCCGAACTTCGCCTGCGCGGCGGGGGTGTTGTACCCGCCCTGGATCAGAGTGTCGATCTTGCTCTTGGCCTGGTTCATCCCGTCCAGCAGCGTCTGCATGTTCTGCTGCAGCCAGCTCGCCGACTCCTGCATGTCCTCGGTGACGACGTGGTACGTGGCCATGGTGATACCCGCTTTCCTGAATTGGTGGGGTGTCGCGGGGGACCGGCGGCTCATCGCCGCTGCGGCGTCCCGCCGCCGTTGACACCACCCACACGGACCCGCGCCGGATTCGGTTCAGCCGGTTCCGCGTCCGGTCCGGGAACGTTTCCGGTCCGGCCGGTCCCGTTTCCGGTTCGGCTCCCGGGCCGGCCGGTTCGGCTTCCGGTTCAACCGGTCCCTTTCCGGTCCGGCGGTTCCGGTGAACCGCCGCGCTGTCCGGCCCGTGTGGATGCCGACCGGCCCACCGCCGCGGTGGGCGCAGGAGCGAGAGACCACGAGGTGGACCATCATGATGCTGCGCAGCAAGCTCGCGGGTACCGCGTTCGCCGTGGCCGGCCTGGCGGCGCTGGCCGCCTGCGGCACCACCACGCCGGCGGTCACCCCGGCCGCACAGACCGGCGTGCCCGCCACCGCGTCGCCGGTACCGACGGTCGAGGCGACGCCCGAGGTGATCGAGGCATCGCCAAGCTCTCCCGCGAGTCCCGTACCGCGGCCGACGGTGGCGAAGACCCAGCGTCGCGTCGAGATCTACAGTGGCCCGTCGGACGTACCGCTGCCGTCCCCGGCCGCCAACGGCAAGGCCGGCAACGTCGTGCAGCTGAACAGCACCGCCTCGGACGAGATCGGCACGTACGTCGCCGACGGCCGGGGCATGACCCTCTACCGCTTCGACAAGGACACCGCCAAGCCGTCGAAGTCCGCCTGCACCGGCGACTGCGCCAAGACCTGGCCGCCGCTGCTGATCAAGTCGCCTGGCAAGATCTACCCGAGCGGGGTGGACCCGCGGCTCGTGGGCTACGTCGAGCGGCCCGACGGCACCTGCCAGGTCACCGTCAACGGCTGGCCGGTCTACTACTTCGCCAAGGACACCAAGCCCGGTGACCTGCTGGGCCAGGGCGTGGGCGGCGCCTGGTTCGCGATCGGCCCGTCGGGCGGCAAGACCCGGGCCGCCGTCGAGGTGGTTCCCGTACCGGGCAGCGCCGGCTACTGAGTCGGGGAGTCGACGATGACCAGCCCGTACGAATTCCTGGAGCAGAACGGCCCGCAGCAGTGGGGCGCGTACGGCGGCGGCCAGCCGACGGACGCGGCGCGGCCGACGCCCGCGCCGGGATGGGGACCGGCGCCCGCCCCGCAGTGGGGACCGGCGACGGAGTCCGGCGGCCCGGGCGGCCCCGGCGGTACGACTCGGCGCGGCCGGCGGGTGCGCTGGCCGCTGCGGCGCGGGGCGACGCTCGCGGTCGCGGTACCGGTGGCGCTGCTGGTGGCCCTGGTCGCGGTCCTCGGCTTCGGCTGGCCCGGCTTCCTCAACCGCACCGTCTTCGACGCCGCCGGGGTGCAGGCCGGCGTGGCGAACGTACTCCGGACCAGCTACCAGGTCGACGCGAGCGAGATCAGCTGCCCGCCCGACCAACCGGTCCGGGCCGGCACCCGGTTCCCCTGCTCGGTGGTGGTCGACGGCCAGCGGCGGACCGTGACGATCGTGGTCCGCTCCGACGACGGCCGGTTCGAGGTCGGGCGCCCGCAGTGACCGCCCGAGACGACTCCGGCCACGGCCGGTTCGGGTGGGGCCCGCCGGGCCTGGCGAAGGCCCTCGGGCCCGATCTCCTCGCGTGCGGCGGGGCCCGCCGGGGCGTCGGGTCGCGACCCGGCTGGGCCGGACCCGGCCGCCGGGTCAGCGGGGCGCCGCATCGGTGTCGGTGCAGGTCCGGCCGGCGTTGAGGCAGTCGACCACGCGCGCCATCGACGCGTCGGACATCAGGTTGACGAAGAACGCGTGATCGGTGAGTGGGCTGTTGCGCTGCCCGTCGAACGCGTCGATCCGGTACCGGGTGCCGGCCGGCAGGTCGTACGCGGTGACGATGCGCAGCCGTGGTACCGCGAAGGTGCCGACCGGGCAGCCGCCACCGGGCAACGGGAAGGCCAACTGCTCCCGGTGGTCGGCGCTGTCCACCCGCCGGCCGTCCCAGCAGCTCGGGAAGTCGAAGACGCGCAGCACCCGCTCGCCCGGGGCGCAGAGCGGATACCGGGTGGTACGCCGGTCCGGGGTGTCCGAGCAGGTCCAGGTGGCCTGCGCCCGCGCGCCGCCGTTCGTGATCGCGACGGCGTCGCCCATCGTGCCGCGCAGCAGCCTCGGCATCGGGACGACGGGCGTACGCGGGTTGCCGTGGAAGCTGAGCGTCACCTCGACGGGTACCTGGATCGGGCCGCCGTGCTCGTCGCCCTCGGCCGGGACGGTGCGCAGCACCGGCCAGTAGTAGGTCGACCTGTCGCCGTTGGCGCAGCTCGTGCCCGCCCCCGCGAGGCTCTCGACGGTGGAGTTCACGTCGGTCGAGAGGTTGCCGACGTAGTCGTGCACGTGGTGGACCGGGCCCGGGACACCGGGCACGACCACGACGTTGGCGGTGTTGCGGTGGCCGTTCTCGTTGCGGCCGCAGTCCCAGGTGTACGTGCCGGTCGCCGACCCCGCGACCGGCGCCGGCTCGGCCGGCCCGCGCGGTACCGCCGACATGTCGACGTAGTCGGGCCCGAGCCGCGCGGCGGCCACCGACCGCGGTGACTCCGCGCTGGCGCCGGCGCCCAGGCCGACCCCCACGCCGATCCCGAGCAGTAGCACCTCCAGTACCAGCGCGAGGACGATTCCCCTTCGTCCCGCCGCCGGCGTCCGCATGAATTCCAGCCTACGTGTCCGCATCCGTCGCCCCCGGCTCGCTCAATCCGGCCCCCCGTGGTTGAGCTGCACGAGCCGGAGGCTATGCGGCGGCCGGTCGCGCTGGCCAGCGCGTCGAGGCCGGAGTGTGTTCCGTTACATGGGAGGCCCGGCTCGCGCGTGCCCCACGGGCCGGGCGGGGGTGTTTGGGCGGTAACGCACGGTGGTACATGACGTCAGGAATACCTGGCCCTGCGGCCCGGGCGTGACCGACACGCTCGCCGCCGTCCTCGACCACCGCCCGGAGACCTCGAAGCCGATGCCCAGCACCGATCGGCCGGACCTCGCCCGCCGAGGGGCGTCATGACCGTCGAAGCGATCCGGTCCGACCCGGACGAGGTACCGTCCACGGCCCGCCACCTCATGCTGGCCATCGTCTGCGTCACCCAGTTCATGGTGGTGCTCGGCGTCACCCGTGACGATCACCCTGCCGGCCGTCGAGGCGGACCTGTCGTTCCGGCCGCGGGATCTCCAGTGGACGATCAGCGCCTACCCGCTGGCGTTCGCGGGGGCGCTGGTCGTCGCCGGCCGGGCCGCCGATCTCTACGGACGGCGCCGGTTGTTCGTCGCCGGACTGGCCGTGTTCGGCGTGGCGTCGCTGGGCTGCGCCGCGGCGACCACGCCGGCGCTACTGCTGGCGGCCCGCGCGGTGCAGGGCCTCGGCGCCGCCGCGCTGGCGCCCTCGGCGTTGGCGATCCTGGTCGCGATCTTCCCCGCCGGGCGGCGGCTGAACGCCGGGGTCGCCTGGTACACGGCGGCGCAGGCGGTCGGCGGCGCGTCCGGCTGGGTCGTCGGCGGCGTCGTCAGCGACCACGTGGGCTGGCGCTGGCTCTTCGTGGCCAATGTGCCGGTATGCGTCGCGGCGGTCCTCACGACCTGGCGGGCGCTCCCCGCCGACCCGTCCGCGGTACGTGGCGGCGCGCGACAGCTCGACTATCCCGGCGCGCTCCTGGTGACCACCGGGATCACCCTGGTCGTCCTCGGCCTCACCCAGGTGGGTGCCGGGGGGAGCGGTTGGTCGGTCGCCGTCGGGCTCGGCGCGGGTCCGCTGCTGCTCGCGCTGCTGACCCGGGTGGAGCGGCGGGCCGCCAGCCCGCTGGTACCGGCGCGGCTGCTGCGCCGAAAGGCGCTGGTCACCGGGTTGGCGGTAGCGCTGGTGTTGACCGCCGCCACCACATCCGTGCTGTTGCTCTGCTCGCTCTACCTCCAGCACGTCGCCGGCTGGAGCGCGGCGACCAGCGGGCTGGCCTTCGTGCCCTTCAACCTCGCGGTCATCGCCGCGTCGATGATCGGGCCGATGCTGCTGCGCCGGCTCGCCCCCGACGCGGCGATGGTGCTCGGGCTCGGCGCCATCTGTGCGGGCTCCGTCGTGCTCATGGCCCTGCCGGAACACGGGCCGCCGCTGGTCGTGACGGTACCGGCGTTCGTGCTGCTGGGACTGGGCAATGGTCTCGCCGCCGTGGCGGCCGTGAGTGCCGGCACCCGGGCCGCCGGGGACAGTCCCGGGGTGGCGTCCGGGCTGCTGAACAGCGCCAGCGAGTTCGGTGTCGCGCTGGGGCTCGCCGTGCTCGTCACGATCGCGTCCGCCCGGACCGCGGCCCTGTCCGGCGTCCGGCCGGCCGCGGCCCTGCTCGACGGGTACCGCTGGGCGTTCGCCGCCGGCGCGGTGGTCGCCGCGGCGGTCGCGCTCGCCGTGCTGGCGACGTCACGGCCCCGGCCCGGCCGGCGTGGCGTCAGGCCCGTACCAGCGGGACCTCGACCAGGTGCTCGGCCAGGAACCAGGTCTGCAACTCGCCGGTACGGATGACGTTGGAGACGAGGATGTCGTTGCTGCCGTCGTCGCCCATCTCGGCGACCCGGCCGGCGGCGTCGTGGCAGTCGATGAGGATCATCTCGTGCGTCTCCAGCAGCCGGGAGAGCATGACGGGCACCTCCTCGGCACCGTCCGGGGGCCGGGGCACCCTGGTGATCTCGGCGACGTGGCGGGGGTCGCCCACCGCCACCCCGCCGAGGGTCTGCACCCGTTCGGCCAGCAGGTCGACGAGGGCGAGCTGCTCGCCGGCGTGCTTGTCCAGCAGCAGGTGCAGCTGGTAGAAGGTCGGGCCGCGCATCAGCCAGTGGTACTTCTTGTAGAGCGCGTAGAGGATCTGGGTGTCGGCGAGCACCCGGTTGAGCCGTTCGCACGAGTACATCCGCGTCTCGAACGAGAGCCCGAGCGGGAACTGGCGGACGGTACCGAACTCCTGGATCTCCCTGCCACGCTGGTGCAGCCAGGGCTGGCTGCCGTCGTCGTGTGCGCCCGGTGAGCTCATGAGCGGCCTCTCTCTCGCCATGGGCGATGGTCGTCGGGACGCGTGGCTACCCCGCCGAACCGCCGCCAAACCCGCCGCATCCACCGAAACCGCCCCGGGCCTGCCGGCTCTCGCAACCGGGCTGGGCCGCCGGCTTACGGGCGGCCGCCGCGGTTCACCACGCGCTGGTCGGCCATCCCCTCGCGCCAGTCCCGTACGTGGTCCCGCAGCTGGTCGAAGAGGAGCAGCGGCGGCCCGCCGACGAGGTTGCGTGACGCGGTGTCCCCGGCGTGGGGGTGCGGCCGGGTCGGTGCGGCGGCCTCCGCCGCCCGTACCGCCCCCGCCATCTGCTGGAGCTGGTCGACGGAGAGCCGTTCCCGCAGCCGGGGAAACTCCGCGGTCTCCTCGTGCGCCGCGTGCGCCGAGACCGCCTGGGCGAAGGCGTCGAGCTTGCCGTCGAACTCCGGATGGTCGACGCCGAGGTCGTAGAGTTCGGCCAGGGCCTGCTTGGCCTCGTGTTCCTCGGCCAGCCGGCCGTCCACCACCCGCTCGCCGTCCTGGATCGCCCGGCGCGCGGCGGGGTGGACCACCTCCTCCTCCGCGGTCTCGTGCACCGCGAGGACGTGTACGAGCTGCTCGAAGAGTTCCCGCTTCCGCCGACCCGTCTCGCGCGGGATCCGGCTGAACAGAATCTTGATCTCCTTGTGCTGCGCCAGCAGCACGTCCACCACGTCCTGCTCCCTCGTCATCCGGATCACCTCGCCGTCGGCGTCGTAGGGCGGAAGTACGGCTCGACCGGGAGTTCCCCGGCGTACGGCGGCTATGCGGCCGGGGCGGTCAGCCGGGCCGCGAGCGCCGCCCGCAGCCGGTCGACGCCGGCGCCGGTGCGCGCCGAGACGGCCACCGCCTCCGGGTACGCGCGCCGAAGGTCGCGCACGGACTCCTCCGGCGCGATGTCGATCTTGTTGAGCACCAGCAGCTCCGGCACGTCTCCGGCGCCGATCTCGCGCAGCACGCTCCGTACCGTGCTGATCTGGTTGCGGGCGTCCGGAGCCGAGGCGTCGACCACGTGCAGCGCCAGCTCGGCGCGGGTCACCTCCTCCAGCGTCGACCGGAAGGCGTCGACGAGCTGGTGCGGTAGGTACCGGACGAATCCGACGGTGTCGGTGACGGTCGCGACGGTGTCGCCGAGCCGGATCCGGCGTACGGTCGGGTCGAGGGTGGCGAAGAGCACGTCCCGCACCTGGGCGTCGGCCCCGGTCAGCCGGTTGAGCAGGGAGGACTTCCCCGCGTTGGTGTAGCCGGTGATGGCGACCGACGGGACCTCGTTGCGGGTCCGGCGGCGCCGGGTGCGTTCCCGCCGCCGGGCCACCTCGGCCACCCGGTCGCGCAGCCGGGCGGCGCGCTGCCGCAGCCGCCGTCGCTGCGTCTCCAGGCGCATCTCACCCGGACCCCGCACCCCCATCCCGGCGCCGCCGGCGGTACGGCCACCACCAACCCGGGACAGCTCCCGGCCGGAGCCCGCCACCCGGGGCAGCTGGTACGCGACCTGGGCCAGCTCCACCTGGAGCCGCCCCTCGCTGGTACGGGCGTGCTCGGCGAAGATGTCCAGGATCAGCGCGGTGCGGTCGACGGTCCGTACGCCGATTCGCTCCTCCAGGTTGCGCACCTGGCCCGGGCTCAGCTCACCGTCGGCGATCACCAGGTCCGCGCCGGCCTGTTCCGCGGTCGTGGCCAGCTCGTCCACCTTGCCCGACCCCACGTAGGTCGCGGGGTCGGGGCGGGGTCGGGTCTGCACGACCACGTCCACCACGGCGAGGCCGTCGGTGTCGGCGAGCCGGCGCAGCTCCGTCAGCGAGAGTTCGCTACCCGGCCCGCTGCCGTCCGCGCCGTCCCCCTCGCGGACCGCGAGCAGGACCGCCCTCGGCCGCTCGACCTGCTCGTCCGTGCCGAGCAACCACGCTCCCGCCATGGACCCCCTCCAACCTCCCGGCGGGCCTACCCGGTTTCCCGGGCCGTCATGCTCCCGGTTCCGGGTGTGAACCGGGGCATTCCGGGTAGGCGGCGCCGGAGAGTGGTACCGGCAGAGTGGAGTGATCATGAATCTGTCCCACATCCCGCTCCGGACCGCCGTCGGCGCGTACTTCCTCAACTCCGGTCTCTCGAAGTGGAACCTGGAGGGCGAGGCGGCCGAGGGCATGTACGGCATGGCGGTCGGGGCGATTCCCGCCCTCAAGCGGTTCGCACCCGGCGCCTTCGCGCGGCTGCTCGCCGGCAGTGAGATCGCCATCGGCGTCGGCCTGCTGCTACCGGTGGTGCCGTCCGCGCTGATGGGGACCGGACTGATCGGCTTCGGCGGGGGGCTGCTGCGGCTCTACTGGGCCACCCCGGGGATGCACCAGCCGGGCGACCTCCGCCCGACGCAGCAGGGCGCCGCGCTCGCCAAGGACGTCTGGCTGGTGGGCGCCGGCCTCACGCTCGTCCTCGACGACATGTTCAACCGCGGTCGCCGCGCCGGCAGGAAGATCGGCCGGAAGGTGCGCTGACCGGCAGCCCGGTCGCCCCGGCGACCGTCTTTATTACCTCACCACGCTGCCCGACGCCGGCCTGGTGCCCGCCGAGCGGGTCGGCCGGCGGCTGCGCCACCGACGTGCCGGCCTCGGCGACCAACTCGGGGGCCTCGACGTGCCCCGGTCGTCCGGGCGTAGCGGCCTCGCCGGCTCGTCGCGCGCCGTCCGCCGCCCGTAGCGCGCAGCCGGCCACCCCTGGCGCGCCGTCCGCCGCCCGTAGCGCGCCCAGCGCGCAGCCGGCCACCCGTAACGCGTAGCGCGCAGCCGGCCCATCCGGACGACGATGGCACGGCATCCACGACTTTACAAGCGTTGATGTTAAGACTTTTGCCTGTAACAATTAGGTGTCTTAACAGTTAGGTCCACCGTTCCCGGCGCGCCTGCCGCCGGAGCGCCCGTGCGGTGTCAGACCGGGACTGGTTCGGCCGCCCGCGGCCGTGCCGACGGCGGACCGCCTCGCGTCTGCCGCGTGGGCGGCGGGAAGGACCACCATGACCCAACATTCGCTCGGGACGGGGCTCCGCCGGCCCGGTGGGCGGAAGGTCGCGCTGGTCGCCGCGACCACGCTCACCGTCACGGCCAGCCTCTTCGTCGGGATCGGTGGCGCGGCCGCGGACACGGTGGGCGCCATCACCGGGTACGGGGGCAAGTGCGTCGACATCGCGGCGGCGAGCAGCGCCAACGGCACCCAGGTGCAGCTCTACGGCTGCAACGGCAGTACGGCCCAGCAGTGGACCGTCGGCGACGACGGCACCATCCGAGGGCTCGGCAAGTGCCTCGACGTAGCCGCCGCCGGCACGGCCAACGGCACCAAGGTGCAGATCTACGACTGCAACGGCACCGCCGCCCAGCGCTGGACGTACGCCGGTGGCGCGTTGACCAACGTCAACTCGGGCAAGTGCCTCGACGCGACCGGCCCCAGCTCCGCCGACGGTACGCCGTTGCAGATCTGGACCTGCACCGGCGCCGCCAACCAGACCTGGACGCTGCCGACCGGAGGCGGCACCCCGCCCACCACCCCGCCGCCGTCGGGTGGCTTCGTGCACCCCGGCGTGCTGGTCAGCCGCTCGCAGCTCGACTTCGTGAAGGGGCGGGTGCAGGCCGGGGCGCAGCCCTGGACGGCGGCCTACAACCAGATGATGGCCAGCCGGTACGCCTCGCTGTCGCGGACCCCGGCGCCGCGCGCGGTGGTGGAGTGCGGCTCGTACTCGAACCCCAACTACGGCTGCACCGACGAGCGCGAGGACGCCATCGCCGCGTACACCGACGCGCTCGCCTGGTACATCACCGGCAACGCCAGCTACGCCCAGAAGGCGATCCAGATCATGGACGCCTGGTCGGCGACGATCACCTCGCACACCAACAGCAACGCGCCGTTGCAGACCGGCTGGGCGGGTTCGGTCTGGCCCCGGGCCGCCGAGATCATCAAGTACACGTACAGCAGCTGGCCCAACGCCAACCGCTTCGCCACCATGCTGCGCAACGTCTACCTGCCGATGGTCCGCAACGGCTCCAACAGCAACGGCAACTGGGAGCTGAGCATGATGGAGGCCGCCATCGGCATCTCCGTCTTCCTCGACGACCGCACCAGCTACAACGCCGCGGTGACCCGCTTCCTCAACCGCACCAAGGCCTACGTCTACCTCAGCAGCGACGGCTCCCTGCCGTACACCGTGCCGGGCAGCGGTCGGGACACCGCCGCCGAGATCATCGAGTACTGGCAGGGCCAGTCCACCTTCGTGACCGGGCTGACCCAGGAGACCTGCCGCGACTTCGTGCACACCGGGTACGGCATCTCGGCCATCTCGCACGTCGCCGAGACCTCCCGCATCCAGGGCCAGGACCTGTACCCGCAGGTCGGTGAGCGGCTGCGCCAGGCGCTCGGCTTCCAGGCCAAGTACCAGCTCGGTGAGGCCGCGCCCTCCTGGCTCTGCGGCGGCAGCCTCAACCTCGGCCTCGGCCCGGTCACCGAGGTCGGCTACAACGCCCTGGCCAACCGCCTCGGCAACACCATGACCAACACCCGGACGCTCACCCTGCAACAACGTCCGGCCGGTACGAACAACCTCTTCGTCGCCTGGGAGACCCTGACCCACGGCGACAACCCGAACTGACGCACCCGCCCGGTGGCCACCCGACACGCGCCGCGAAGGCGTGACCGGGTGGCCACCGTCCGCCACGCCCGCATCTCGGCGTACCCCCGCTAGCTCCTGTTCGTGCTGCTCGTGGCCCGGTGGCGCCGGCTCGGTGCCGGGCCGGCCGGTCTTACGTAAGCTTCGAAGATCGGCGGCGCGCGCCGATCCGCCGGGTCGGGCCGACCGGTCCGGCGCCCGGCGGGCCGGTGACGGACGGGAGACGATGGGGGCATGACGCGGCAGCGGTTGGGCCTGGTGGTGCACGAGGGTCGGGCGGCGGCGGTCGAGGCGGCCGGCATCGTCCGCCGCTGGGCCGTCGAGCACTCGGTCGAGGTCAGCGACATCGACGTCTGGTCGCCGGACGCGAAGGACTGGAAGCACTGTCACCGCCGCACGGCCGTCGACGAGATGGCCGCCGCCGGTCACCCGGCGCTGATCGTCACGGTCGGCGGCGACGGTACGTTCCTGCGCGGCGCGCGGGTGGCGGCCGAGGACAACGTACCCGTGCTCGGGATCAACGTCGGGCGGGTCGGCTTCCTCACCGAGGTGGAGCCGCACGAGATCGGCTCCGCGCTGACGGCGTTCTTCGCCGGCCAGGTGCAGCTCGACGAGCGGTTGATGCTGACCCTGCGCGCGTCCCGGCCGCTGGAGATCCCCGAGGGCATGCAGGCGCTGCTGCGCTACGGGCGCGGCCCGCTGCTACCGCCGCCACCGCTGCGCCCGGGGTCCGAGCCCGTCGACGGGAGCGGCGTCGCGCTGGACGTCACCGCCCTCAACGACGTCGTCTTCGAGAAGCTGGCCCGGGACCGGCAGGCCAGTCTCGGCGTCTACCTGGACGAGACGCTCTTCGCCTCGTACTCGGCGGACGCGCTGGTGGTCGCCAGCCCGACCGGCTCGACCGCCTACAACTTCGCGGCCGGCGGGCCGATCCTGTCGCCCCGGCTGCGCGCCCTGGTCTTCACGCCGGTCGCGCCCCACATGGTCTTCAACCGCAGCCTGGTGATGGCCGCCGACGAGGCGGTCTCGATCCGGGTGCTCGAACACTCCGGCCAGGTGGCGGTCAGCGTCGACGGGCAGCTGCGGGGCGTACTGAACCCGGGCGACTGGGTCACCGTGCTCCCCGCGGAACGTCCGGCGAACCTGGTCCGGCTGCGCTCCTCGCACTTCTACTCCCGGCTGCGGGAGCGGTTCTCGCTGACCGACGCGCCGGCCGCGATCGCCGACAGCCTGCCCACCGGCTGACCGCCCGCCGGGCCGGCCGGCGCGCCCGTCACCGGCCGATGCGCCGCACCGCCGGCCGTCACGGCCCGGCGGCGCCGACGGCCGCGCGGAGACCGTACCCGCCGTCAGCGCCCGCGCGGAGACCGTACCCGCCGTCAGCGCCGGCGGGCGGGCGCGGCCGTGCGGAAGCCGCGCAGCCGCAGCGAGTTGCTGACCACGAAGACCGACGAGAACGCCATCGCGGCCCCCGCGATCATGGGGTTGAGCAGCCCGGCGGCGGCCAGCGGCAGGGCGGCCACGTTGTAGGCGAAGGCCCAGAACAGGTTTCCCTTGATCGTCCGCAGGGTCGCCCGGGAGAGCCGGATCGCGTCGACCGCGACGGTCAGGTCGCCACGGACCAGGGTGAGGTCCGAGGCCTCGATCGCCACGTCCGTACCGGTGCCCATGGCGAGGCCGAGATCGGCCTGGGCGAGCGCGGCGGCGTCGTTCACCCCATCGCCGATCATGGCCACCACCCGGCCCTCCGCCTGCAACCGCTGGACCGCGTCGACCTTGTCGGCCGGCAGCACCTCGGCGATCACCTCGTCGATCCCGACCTCGGCGGCGACCGCCCGGGCGACGGTGGCGTTGTCCCCCGTCAGCAGGACCGGGGTGAGTCCCAGGCCGCGCAGTCCGGTGATCGCGTCCCGGCTCGTCGGCTTCACCGTGTCGGCCACCACCAGCGCGCCGCGGGCCCGACCGTCCCAGCCGGCCGTCACGACGGTACGGCCGGCGGCGGCGGCCTCCTCGACGGCGCGGGTCAGCTCGGCCGGCACCTCGACGCCGTGCTCCGCGAGCAGCCGCGCGCGACCGACGACGACGCGGTGACCGTCGACCGTACCGGTCACGCCGAGGCCCTCGGCGTTGGCGAAGCCGGTCACCGGGGGCAGCGTTCCGACCCGCTCGACCGCGCCGGCGGCGACGGCCCGGGCGATCGGGTGCTCGGAGGCGGCCTCGACCGCCCCGGCGAGCCGGAGCAGTTCCTCGGGGTCCGCGCCGTCCGCGGGGATCACCTCGACGAGGGACATCCGGCCGGTGGTGACCGTGCCGGTCTTGTCCAGCAGCACGGTGTCCACCCGGCGGGTGGATTCCAGCACCTCCGGACCCTTGATCAGGATGCCGAGCTGGGCGCCCCGGCCGGTGCCGACCAGCAGCGCCGTCGGGGTGGCCAGGCCCAGGGCGCAGGGGCAGGCGATGATCAGTACGGCCACGCCCGCAGTGAAGGCGGCCGTGGCGCCGCCGCCGTTGCCGAGCCAGAAGCCGCAGGTGGCGACCGCGAGCGCGATGACGATCGGTACGAAGACCGCGGAGATCCGGTCGGCGAGCCGCTGTACCTGCGCCTTGCCGGTCTGCGCCTGCTCGACCAGGCGCGCCATCTGCGCCAACTGGGTGTCCGCGCCGATCCGGGTGGCCCGGACCACCAGCCGGCCGCCCGCGTTGACGGTCGCGCCGACCACCTGGTCGCCCGGTCCCACCTCGATCGGCACCGACTCGCCCGTGAGCATCGAGACGTCCACGGCCGAGGAGCCGTCCTCGACGATCCCGTCGGTGGCGATCTTCTCGCCGGGCCGTACCAGGAACCGGTCGTCCACGGCGAGCTGGTCGACCGGTACGCGCACCTCGGCCCCGGCGCGCAGCACGGTGACCTCCTTGGCGCCCAGCTCCAGCAGGGCGCGCAGCGCCGCGCCCGCCCGCCGCTTGGCCCGCGCCTCGAAGTAGCGGCCGGCCAGCAGGAAGAGGGTCACCCCGGCGGCGGCCTCCAGGTAGATGTCCCCCGAGCCGTCGCCCCGGGCGATGGCGAAGCTGAACGGGTGGGTCATGCCGGGGGTACCGGCGGTGCCGAGAAAGAGCGCCCAGAGCGACCAGCCGAACGCCGCGAGTGTGCCGAGCGAGACCAGCGTGTCCATCGTCGCCGCCGCGTGCCGCAGGTTGATCCAGGCGGCCCGGTGGAACGGCCACCCGCCGTAGGCCACGACCGGGGCGGCCAGGGTCAGCGAGAGCCACTGCCAGTACGTGAACTGCAGCGCGGGGACCATCGCCAGGGCGATCACCGGGACCGTCAGTACGAGCGAGACCAGCAGCCGGTCACGCAGCCCGCGCAGCTCGTCGGCGGGCTCGCCCGGACCGCCCGGCTCCTCGCCCGCCGTGGGCCGGGGCGGTGGCGGTACGGCCGCCGTGTAGCCGGTCCGCTCGACCGTCGCGATCAGGTCGGCCGGCGTCAGCGGCTCGGTGTACGTGACCGTGGCCTTCTCCGTGGCGTAGTTGACCGTCGCGGTCACGCCGTCCATCCGGTTCAGCTTCTTCTCGATGCGGGCCGCGCAGGAGGCGCAGGTCATCCCGCCGATGGCCAGCTCGATCTGGTGGGGGGCGGTCGGCAGCGGGCCGGTGACGGATGCCATCACTGCTCCTTCAGCTCTGTGCGGTGACGGTGAACTCGGCGGTGCGCACGGCGTCGCCGTGCCGGAAGTCGAGGTACAGCCGGTAGGTGCCGGTCGACGGCACCTCGACGGCGAAGGTGACCCGAGGACCGGGCGCGGTACGCCCGTCGCCGGGCGCCCCGTCCGGGTGTACGTGCAGGTACGCCAGGTCCCCGTCGCGCAGCGCCACCAGGTGGCCGTACGCGCCGAGGTAGGGCTGCAGGTCGGTGACGGGTACGCCGTCGCGGGCGACGGTGAGGGTGAGCCGGCTCGTCCGGCCCGCCGACAGGGTGCCGTCGAGGGTGACGGTGTAGCCGTCGACGGTGCTGACCGGCGCCGGGGCGGGCAGCGGGCGCGGGGTGAAGGCGCCGGGGACCGGGACGTCCACCCCGAGGGTCAGCGGTTCGGCCCCCGTGGGCTTGAAGTCGGCGAAGGCCCGCCAGGTGCCGGGCTCGCCGAACGGCGACGCGATCCGCCAGGTCCCGTCGGGGCCCAGCTCCGGATGCAGGTGGCGGAAGCCGGAGAGGTCCCGGCGTACCGCGATGAGATGCATCCGCTGCTCGTGTTCGACGTCGTACCCGGTCACCGCGCGGCCGTCCGGGCCGAGGACGCGGAACGCGAACTCCCCGGCGGCGGCAGGTACGGGGGTCAGGGTGTAGCCGCGCTCGGCCACGAGCAGGCCGCCCGGCATCCGCGCGGTCGCCTGCTCGTGCCCGCCGTCACCGTGCCCGCCGTCGGCCTGTCCAGCGTCGGCCTCTCCAACGTCACCGTGCCCGCCGTCGGCGTGCTCGGCGGCCGGGGCGGCGGTACGGGTGACGGGGCCGACCAGGTCGCCGGCCCCGTACGCCGCACCGAACACCGCCGCGAGCCCGAGCAGGAAGGCGCTCAGCTTCGTCGCCGTGTTCATGGTCGGCACCTCGTCTCGCCGCCGGGTCGCGCTCAGGCGGAGACGAGTTCGTAGCCGGCCTCGTCGACGGCCGCCCGGACCGCGTCGAAGTCCAGCGGCTCCGCGCTGGTGACGGCGACCTCACCGGTGGCGAGGTCGACCGAGACGTTCTCGACGCCGGGCAGGGCGCCGACCTCGCTGCTGACCGAGTTCACGCAGTGCCCGCAGGTCATGCCCTTGACCAGGTAGTTCGTGGTAACCATGGTGACTGTCTCCTTCTGCCGGGGGACGTCGAGCGCCGATGGGCGCGGGATCCGGCTCTATACCGTTACCCAGTGGGGGTATCCCGACGCACCTGAACCTAACATACCCCCCGGGGGTTTGCACGAGGGCCGCCACGGGACCTCCCACGCCCGATCGTGACGTGACGGCCTCGACCGGAGCGGAGACAATGCGAGACACCCTCGCCGTCCCACCGGCCGGACCACGGCCGCCTATCCCCGGAGCTGCGACGATGACCGAGACCGCCGGCGCCGACGAAGACGGGTACCTCTGGCTGGAGGAGTTGGACGGCGAGCGCGCCGCGCACTGGGTCCAGGACCGCAACGCGGAGAGCGTCGCGGCGCTGACCGCCGGCTCCCGCTTCGACGGCCTGGTCGGGGAGCTGCGCCAGGTGCTCGACGCCGCCGACCGGATCCCGTACCCGGTCTGGCGGGGCGAGCACCTCTACAACTTCTGGAAGGACGAGCGACATCCGCGCGGCCTGTGGCGGCGCACCACGCTGGACCAGTACCGCCGGCCCGAGCCCGACTGGGAGCCGGTGCTCGACCTCGACGCGCTCGCCGAGCGGGAGGCGGAGAACTGGGTCTGGCAGGGCGCCACGGTGCTGCGCCCCGGCTACCGGCGCGCCCTGGTCTCGCTCTCGCGCGGCGGCTCGGACGCCACCGTGGTGCGCGAGTTCGACCTGGTGGAACGGGACTTCGTGGCGGACGGGTTCGCGCTGCCGGAGGCGAAGACCGACGTCGGCTGGATCGACTTCGACCACGTCTACGTCGGTACCGACTTCGGGTCCGGGACGCTGACCGAGTCGGGCTATCCCCGGCTCGTGAAGCGGTGGCGCCGGGGCACGCCGCTGGCCGAGGCGACGGTCGTCTACGAGGGCCGGGCCGAGGACGTGTCGGTCTTCGCGGTACACGACCCGACCCCGGGCTTCGCCCGCGACTTCGTCGGACGCTGGCTCGACTTCTTCCGCAGCGAGCAGTACCTGCGCACCGGCAGCGGTGACCTGGTACGCATCGACGTGCCGGACGACGCCCAGATCGACACCCACCGGGACTGGCTGCTCATCCGGCTGCGCTCGGCCTGGACCGTGGGCGGCACCAGCTACCCCGCCGGGGCGCTGCTGGTCACCGGCCTCGACGCCTTCCTCGCCGGCCGGCGCGAGCTGCACGTCGTCTTCGAGCCCGACGGCCGTACCTCGCTGCGCTCGCACGCCTGGACCCGGAACCACCTGATCCTGGCGCTGCTGACCGACGTACGCAGCCGGCTGGAGGTGCTCACCCCGGACGGGCGGGGCTGGCGGCGCCGGCCGCTGGCCGGCGCGCCGGGCTTCGACCACACCGACATCGTGGCCACCAATCCGGACCACGACGACGACTACCTGCTCTCGTCGAGCGGCTTCACCCACCCGGCCACGCTCCGGCACGGCCGGCTCGACGCGCCGGACGGCGCCGGCGCCGTCGAGCGTGCGGAGGTCGTCGAGCGTACGCCCGGCGAGGAGGAGATCCTCAAGCGCGAGCCGGACTGCTTCGACGCCTCCGGTCTCGCGGTCCGGCAACACTTCGCCAACTCCGCCGACGGCACCCGGGTCCCGTACTTCGTCGTGGGCCGCCCCGGCGCGCCCGCCGGCCCGACCCTGCTCTCCGCGTACGGCGGGTTCGAGTACTCCTGGACGCCCGGCTACAGCGGCATCGTGGGGCGGGGCTGGCTGGCCCGTGGCGGTACGTACGCGGTGGCCAACATCCGCGGCGGCGGCGAGTACGGCCCCGAGTGGCACCGGTGCGCGATCCGGGAGAACCGGCTACGGGCGTACGAGGACTTCGCGGCGGTCGCGACCGACCTGGTCCGCCGGGGCGTGACGGTGCCGGCGCAGCTCGGCATCGAGGGTGGCAGCAACGGCGGACTGCTGACCGGGGTGATGCTCACCCGCTACCCGGAGCTCTTCGGCGCGGTGGTCAGCCAGGTACCCCTGCTCGACATGCGCCGCTACCACCGACTGCTCGCCGGCGCCTCGTGGATGGCCGAGTACGGCGACCCGGACCGCGCCGAGGACTGGGCCTACCTGCGGGAATACTCGCCGTACCACAACGTCCGCGCCGGCCGGCCCTACCCGCCGGTTCTCTTCGTCACCTCGACCCGGGACGACCGGGTGCACCCCGGCCACGCCCGCAAGATGGTCGCGCGGCTGCGCGAACACGGCTACGACGTGACCTACTTCGAGAACGTCGAGGGCGGGCACGGTGCCGCCGCCGACAACGCCCAGCTCGCCTTCAAGTGGGCGCTGATCCTGGAGTTCCTCCGGCGGCACCTGGTTCCGGCGGCCTGACCGCTGGTCCGGCCCTTGTCTTGCCTCCCCGTCCCGCGCCGTCCGGCCCTCGCTCAGTCCTCTCGGGTCGAGGTCTCCCGCCGCCAGCTGGAGACGTACCGGCGGGCGGTGCTGTCGGCCAGCCCGAGTTCGTCGACGAGCAGGCCGGCCAGCGCCGTGGTCTCCAGCTGCCCCTCATCCCGCGCCTGGTCGAGCAGCTCGTAGACGCGTGACTTCGACGAGCCGCCACCCTGCTGGCCGGCGGCGCCCGACGCCAGCTCCGGCACCGCCGCCAGGGTCGGGCCGTCGTCCGGCGCGCGCCGCGGGCCCGGAACGGGGATCGGCACCGGCGTCGAGATCGTACGGGTCGCCGCGGCGCGTACCAGGTCCGGCAGCGGCCGGTCCCGCAGCGGTACCTCCTCCGGGCCGAGCGGGGCCGGACCGTTCGCCCGGCCCGCCGCCGTACTCTCGGCGACCGCCTGCGGGGCGGTGCGCTGCGCCGGGATGGTGGCCGAGGCCGTGGTACGTCCCGTTTCGGCGGCCCGCCGCTGTGCCGGTACCGTCGCCGTGGCCGCGCCGCGCGCCTGTCCGGCCGCCGCGACCGCGCCCCGGGGCTGCCCGGCCGGGCTCCGACCGGTCCCCGACCGGTCCGGGTTCGGCCGGGTGCCGCGCCGCTGCCCCCGCGCCGACTGCAACGCGCTGATCTCCGCCGTCACCGCGAGCGCCCACTCCGGCTTGCGCCGGTTCTCCGGGGTGTCGGCGCGCTCCGGGGTGTCCGCGCGCTCCGGGGACTTCTCCGCCGGGTCGGCGGCCTCCGGCTCGCCGGCCTCGTGCCGGGCCCGCCCTCGCCTCGTGGTGGGCCGTTCCGGCGTACCCCCCTCGGCCGCCTCGGCCGAGGGCTCGGGGCCGTCGGTCTGCTCGGCCTGTCCGGCGTGTTCGGTCTGTCCGGCCCGCCCGGCCGGCTCGCCCGGGTCGGGCTGCCCGGCGGCTGCGGGCTGCTCGGCCTGGTCGGGCCGCTCCGCCGGGAGTGCGCTCGGCGCCTCCTCGACCGCCGCACCCGGCGACGTCCGTCCGGGGCCCGCGTCCGCCCGCGTGCTCGCCTCCGCTCCGTTCCAGGCCTTGCCGACCGGCTGCGGCCACGTCGCGACCCCCGTCGCCACCTCGCCGCGGGACCATCCCTGTGCCGCGACGGCGACGGTCGCGCCGGACGCCCAGTGCGGGCGGGGCGTAACCGGTACCGCCTGGTCGGGCTCGACGCCCGCCGCGCCCGGCACCGGCCTGGCGTCGGCGAGCAGCCGCTCGGCCGAGGCCAGCACCTCCGGGTCCAGCTGCGGGCCGCGCCGGCGGCGCCAGCGGCGACCACCGGCCGGCAGGTTGCCCGCCAGTACCCGGGCGGGGGCGAGATCGGCGGCGATGAGCGAGGTCAGCCCGTCGTAGTCGGCGCGTTCGGCCAACCGTCGGGCGATCTCGTCGAGGTCGTACACGGCGACGGCGATGTCGGCGGTCGTACCGTCCAGCGCCTGCCGGATCTTGCGGTGCAGCACCTTGGAGAGCGCGGCCTGCCGGCGCTCGGTGCGGAGCTGGGCGCGGGCGGCGTCGAGCGAGTCGTAGAGCCCGAGTCGCGGGTCGGCCTTGGCCAGCGACTTCGCCCGCCGGGTCAGCCAGGGGTGTCGCAGCCAGTGCCCGAACACCTCGTACGCCGGCGGGGTCGGCGGGAGCTGGCGCTTGGCGCGCAGCCGGTCCCGGCGCTTGTTCTCGGTGTTCATGAGCCAGACCAGGTAGCCCAGCAGGGACATGCCGCCGTAGAAGCCGCCCTCCAGGTGGTTGGTGTGGGCGAGCCAGTTGAAGGCGACCGCGCCGCCGGCGATGGCGGCCGAGAGCAGGCGCGAGAGGGTGGCGTGCTCGCCGAGGCGGCGCCGTACGTCGGCGTTGGCGAGCACCACCATGCCGCCGAGTTCCAGGGCGCCGACCGCCGGCAGGGCGACGTACCACTGCATGTCGAGCGCTTCCATGGCGCCGGAGACCTGACCGCCGAGGGCGATCAGCAGCACCACCACGTAGAAGCCGGTCCGGAGGGTGGTGGTCGACCGCACGGCCCGGGCCAGGTCGGCGTCGACCTCGCCCGTATCGCCCAGCGCGTCGCGTTCCCGCGCGGTGCCGGCGCTGGCCGGAGGCGACCACGCCGTCTCTCGTACCTGAGACATGGGAACTTCAGCGTCCTCTCGTCCGGCGCCGGCGCGAGCTGTGGGAGGCACGATCGTCGGGCCGCGGTGGCTAGGGCTTGTCCCGCCTAGGCGGCGTTCTCGAGGTGGTACCCGCGGGCGGCGAGGAACTCCTGTAGGGCCATGTCGACCGTGTCCTGCACCGTCGCGCTCTGCTCCGTCACGAAGCGCGCGAGCAGTGCGTTTATGTCGTGCCGGACTCGGGTGTTGAGCTGGGACCGGGGTACGCCGCGCGGTCGGCGCGCCGGCATCGCGGGCTTCGGCGTGGGGACATGCCGGTCCGCCTCGTCGCGTCGCTCCGCGATCCGTCGCTGAACGACCGGATTCTCCGCCATGTCCGCCTCCTTCCCGGGGAGGGATGCTAGCAACGTGCTAGCCGCCGGCGGAGCCGGAGATCGGCCGGCGCGGATCGGTCGTCGTCCACCCGGAGGGTCGGCCCAGTTCAGGACCGTTCGCGGGAGTACGGGTCCGATCACGTGCACTCGTGGTCGTGTACTCGCCGCAATGCCCCGGGCTCTCCCCGGCGCAGGGATCCCGGGCAGGATTCGTCCGGCGCCAGCCACTCGCGTACGGCCACCCGTCCGGGGCGACCGCGGGATGCGCCGTGGGAATCCGGCAGTCAGCTGCCGGTAGGCGGTCGCGGGTCCACCGCCCTGGTCGCGGTCCAGTGCCCCTGGGCGCGGTCCAGTGCCCCTGGGCGCGAAAGGCGTCGGTGCGGAGTCCGCGCGACGTGGGTCTTCGCGGAGGGCGCGGCGTGACAGGACGGGTACCTTCCGCAATTCCCGACCCCGATTTGACGATCGAATGACCGACCGCGTAACTTTCTCTCTGCCCGCAGGGAGCCGGACAAAACGGAGCAAAAAGCTTCGGGAGGCCGGGCCTGAGGGTCGACCAACTCCAACCGGTCAGGGGTAACCCAGGACCGGGCCGGGGGGTCGGTGCGACACCGCCGATCTGTGACGCAGGTCAGTTTGGTGCCGGGCCATCCGCCGGGTAAGGTAGTCGGTCGCGGCAGGGTTCCGGGCGAGCTTTGCGGGTTGTTCCGCGGGTAGGCCGGTCTGCTTTCTCCTCTGGTTCGTGTGGCGGTGGTTTCGTCGTGCGTGCTGGTGGGGGTCTGGGTGGTTCTGTGTTGGTCCGGATGGGTTCGGGTTGACACGGGAGGAAAGCCCGGGTAACGTAGTAAAAGTGCCCAGCGCGGGAACGCGGTGGGTGTGGGGCAAGTAGACCCCGGTGGGTGTGCCTGAGGTTCGGGTGTGCCGGTCCGGTGTGTGTTTGTTCTTTGAGAACTCAACAGGGTGCTTGATAAGCCAGTGCCAATTATGATTTATCCTCCGGGCTGGCTGACTGCTTCTCTTGGGGAGTGGTTGGTTGGTTTGGATTCCTTTGGCAACTTTTTGTTGCTGGGGTTTTCTCTTCTAGTTTTTGTTGGAGAGTTTGATCCTGGCTCAGGACGAACGCTGGCGGCGTGCTTAACACATGCAAGTCGAGCGGAAAGGCCCTTCGGGGTACTCGA